>JASHUJ010000094.1 GCA_030040035.1 Thermoplasmata archaeon | reverse complement strand
TTGAGGGCGGGGCCGACCCCGATCCACAACAGGCCCGAGACGTTCGGGTCGAGCGTCCCGGCGTGTCCGGCGACCTCGACGCCGAGCAGGTCCCGGGCCCACGCCGTGACCTGGTGCGACGAGGGCCCCCGCGGCTTGTCGATGAGCAGGAACGCCCCCGCGCCGAGCCGCTCGGCGACCGGGTCGCCGTCCCCGGCGCTCACCGGTCGGCCCCCGACTCGCGCGCGCGGACGAAGCGGACGATCTGCGCGGCGACCTCGGCCGGCGGTACGTCGGTCGAGTCGACCGTGAGGTCCGCCGGCTCCCGGTCCAGTTCGATCCCGTAGAGACGGAGGTAGCGCGCGTGCTCGCTCGCGGCGCGCGCGCGGATGTGGATGAGCGCGTCCTCGACCGGAAGGCCGTCGCGCTCGGCGACCCGACGGGCCCGCTCCGCCTCGCTCGCCGTCACGACCACGTAGTGGACGGGGCGGCCCTGGCGACGGGCGAGGGGGCCCGCGAGCCGGGCCTCGAGGAGCCGACCCGGGCTCGCGAGCGCGAGCATCGCCGCATCGAGCTCCCGGTCCACCTCGGGGTGCGACTCCGCGTAGCGGCCGAACGCGTCGACGTCCATCCCCCGCGCGCGGCCCTGGCGGCGGAACTCGTCGCCCGCCGATCGGAACTCGAGCCCCAGCGCCTCGGCCACGAGGCGCCCGGCCGTCGACTTCCCGCTGCCGGGAGGTCCGCCGAGCGCGACGACGCGCCGGATCACGCCGACCTACCGGCCGGCGTCAGGGCCGGGGGCGGAGGGATGTCGCCGAGATGGTGCTCGGAGACGTACCGGCGCAGCCAGACGTGCTTCAAGAGACGCCGGAACACGAGCGAGAACGGAACGGTGTAGAGGCTGAAGATGAAGAACCAGTAGGGGATGTGCGCGCTCCCGAGGGTGAAGAGCGTCCCGCTGAGGTCGATGATCGTGCCCCCGAGGTTGATCGTCCGCTGGACCGAGTTGGCCGCCCCGATGACGACGCCGACCCACGTGTAGATCAGGATGAGGAGGAAGTAGGTGATCGCCATCCCCTTGAACTGGGCGATCGTCACCTCGCTCGACAGCCGCGTGAGGCGCTCCTGGTAGGGTCGCAGCGCCGCGATCCGATCCTTCTTGCCCGAGCGGATCGCCTCCATCTGCACCTTGCGGAACGCGGCGCTCCACTTCTGGACCTTCGCCGCCTTGATCCAGTCGGTCGTGAAGTTGTAGGCGAGCGCCGTGATCAGCATCTCGATCGCTCCGGCGAGCAGCATCGTCGCGAGCAGGTAGTTCGATCCGAACCCGATGAGATAGTAGAGCGGCCCGTTGCTGGTCGGGCTCGTGCCGAGCGCGTCCGCGATCGAATTGCGGAAGCTCGTGTCGAAGAGCATCCAGACGCCGAGCAGCCCGCAGAAGACGTAGAGGAACGTCGAGAACTTGAACGTGGGCATCGGGGGTCGGGGCGGGGCGGCGGGGGCCGCGGCCTCCGTCGGCGCCGGGGCGGCCGCTTCCTCGGGCGCCTCCTCGCCCTCCTCGGGCTCGTCCGCCGACGGCAGGGGGGCCTCGGGGTCGCTCACTACGCTTCACCTCCGAGGAACCGCCGCAGGAGCGGGTTCATCTCCATGAGCTGCTCGCGGCCCATCGCCTCGTAGAGGTTGATGATGATGCCGACCGTGAGCAGGACCCCGGTCCCGCTCGCGTTGCCGAGCGTGCCGATGAGATCCGCCCCGGCGGCGAGCGCCCCGACGGCCGCCCCCGAGATGACCGTGATGACCGGGATGTACCGTTCGAGCACCCGACGTAAGACCCGGGGCTCTCTACGGAAGCCCGGGATCTGCATCCCCGACGCCTCGATCTGCCGCGCGACCGCTTCGGGCCCCATGTTGGTCGTCTGGATCCAGAACTTCGCGAACAGGATCGATCCGCCGACCATCGCCCCGAAGAAGACGACGACGTGGACGATGTCCTGCCAGGCCGTATGGCCGACCAGGAAGCCGCCGTACGTGCCGAAGTTGATCAGCGGTAAGAGCCAATCCTCGAGCCCGTTCGGCGTCGAGAGGTAGAACGCGCCGCCGCTGATCGGGGTCGTGGTGCTCACCCCTAACGCGTCGGCCTGGGCCGTCGTCGGGTACCCCCCGACCCACCACTGATGGCCGATGAGCGGGAAGTGGATCAGGGTCGGGTTGGTCCACAGGAGGATCGTGACCATCGAGACGTTCGCGAGGAGCGCGCTCATCAGGATGACCGGGATGTTCGACGCGTAGATCAGCCGCAACGGGTAGCGGCCGCGCGCGCCGCGCGCCTCGGCGTGGCTGAGCGGCAGCTCGATGCGCGTCGACTCGGTCCACGCGACGAGGAAGAAGATCGCCGCGGTGCCGATGAGCGCGGTGATCGGGTTCGGCGATCGTAAGAGGACCTCCTCCCAACCCCCTCCGGCCATCTGGCTCGCGGTGTAGTGGGAGAGGAACCAGAGCGTCTTCGGGATCGTACCGCTCGGCGGATTCGCCGCCGAGATCGCGGTGCCCGGATTCTCGGGGATCCAGTTGAACGTCCCCTGGATGATCTGCTGCGAGACCCCGGCCGCGATGAACAGCGAGATCCCGCTCCCGATCCCCCACTTCGAGACGACCTCGTCCATCAGGAAGACGAGGTAGCTGCCGAAGACGAGCTGGGCGATGATGATCGTGTTGGCGAGGAAGAGGCCGTTCCCCGGGGACGCGCCCCCGAGGGTGGAGACGAGCGACGAGGACGGGCTGATGTACCCGTAGACCTGGGGCACCGCCTCGATGAAGATCATCGCGATGACGACGATCTTCTGCGAGCCCTGGTACATCCCCTTGTCCTCGTCGTCGGTGAGGTCGAGATTGATGATCTTCGCCCCGGTGAACAGTTGCATGATGATCGAACCGGTGACGATCGGTCCGATCCCGAGGTCCATCAGGGTCCCTTCGGCCCCGGCGAGGATCGCGCGGTAGCTCGAGAACAGGTCGATGACCGTCGCCTGGTCGACCCCGAAGAGGTAGATGTTCGTGAGCAGGAAGTACAGGAGGAGGATGCCGATCGTCCACAGCATCTTCGTCCGGAAATGGACGTGGCCCTTCGGCTGGGCGACCGCCGGTAGCCGGCTCGTGATCGGCTTCAGGCCGTAGAGCCGCGAGCGCGTCCCGTTGTACGAGAGGCCGAGGTAGAGGAGGCCCAGGACGAGGAAGACGACGACGCCGATGACGATGAACGCGAGCAGGCTCGGCGCGTCCCAGAACCAGACGAGCGCGAGGATGAGCCCGCCGACGATCGCGAGCGGGATCGCCCAGCGAGGGTTACGGGGTACCTCCTCCTCCGCCATTCGCCGAGGACGGAGCCGGCGGCCGCGTTATATAGTCTGCGGAGAGCCGGCGCGCTTTCCGGCGGCGTCCGGCGCGACGACCGTCACCTTCGCGCGCGCGTGCTCCGAGGCATGCGCGACGAGCACCTTCCACGTCCGGGTCACGCGGCCCCCGCCCAGGAGCCGATCCACCCCGACCTTCGTGAGGTCCGCGACGAGGGTGTCGCCGTCCCGGTCGAGCGCGCCCGCGTTCTCGAGCACGGGAACGAACGCGTCGAGCTGGCCCACGTTGAGCGACGTCGGCCGGGCCGTGGTCCCGGGCGGCCGCCGGAACCCGTGGCGGCCGAAGTGGTCCGGTGCGTAGATCAGCATCGACTTGAACTTGTACTTGTGGAGCCCCGCGTTCCCGCGGCCCCCCTGCTTGCCGGCCCCGCGGCCGGCCTTGATCCCGCGGCCGTGCGTTCGGAGCCCCCGGAACTTCTTCGTGCGGCTCGGCATCGTTGCGTCGCCCCCTAGATCATCCGGCGGACGAGGTCGTTGATCGCGCGACCCCGATAGCCGAGCGCCCCGCCGAGCGAGTACGGCTTCTTGGTCGAGCGCCAGCCGCCCTTCGGCGCCCGCAGTCGGAAGAGCGGCCGCAGCCCGGTCACGGTCGCCACGCCCCCGCCGGCGACCGCGCGCGCGACGTCCGGGACTCCGCCCGTGCGCAGGACGCTGACGGCCGTCTCGTCGGTGAGGCGCGTTCCTTCGGCGGTCTCGCCGCGTTGCCGGAGCAACAGATCGACCGTCTCGGGCTCCGCCTCGCCCCACGTGACGTAGCCCTGCACGCGGTGGATCATCCCGCGGAACGACGGCGCCTCGGGGAGGATCGTCGCGTGGTTCGCCCGCGTCAGGTGCAGGAAGCGGAGCGTCTCCACGACGTCGTGGCGGGCGTGGATCGTGCCGCGCACCCGGACCACCATCCACGCCACGGCTAGCGACCTCCCGGCGGCGGCCCGCGCCGGCCGCTGCCCCCGGGCCCTCCGCCCGGTCCGCGGCTCCCGGGCGGTCCGCCGCGTCCGGGCGGCGGGCGACCCCCGGGTCCGCGGCCACGTCCGCGACCGCCGCCGCGCATGGGCCGAGCGCCCTCTTCCTTCGGGGGCAGGATCGACACGCCGACCGGTCCCCGGACGATCTTGAGACGCTGCGCGTCCTCGGGCGGGACCTTGAGCCCGGCGAGCGCGACCAGCGCCTCGAAGACCGCCTGGGCATAATTGACGGTCGTCTTGGTATGGCCCTCGGTGAACCCCCACGCATCGGTGATGCCGGCGAAGCGCAGGATCGGCTTCGCGACGTCGCCGACCGCGAGGCCGACGCCCTGGGGCGCGGGTTTGACCGTGACGACGACCGACCCCGCGCGCCCCTGGATCTGGAACGGCACGGTGTGGGCGCGCCCGCAGCCGCACTCCCAGCTACCGCAGCCCCGGAAGACCTCGACGATCTCGAGCTTCGCCCGATCGATGGCGCGCCGGATCGTGGGCCCGACCTCGCGGCCCTTGGCGCGCCCGAGCCCGACGAACCCGTCGCCGTTGCCGACGACCACCGTCACTGCGAACTTGAACCGACGGCCGGAGTCCGTCATCCGCTGGACCATGTTCACGTCGAGGACCTCGTCGTGGAGGTTCGGGAGCAGCTTGTCGACGATCTGCGCCTCGCGCAGCGGGAGACCGCTCTCGAGCGCCGCGCCCATCGTGGAGATCTCGTCCGAGGCGACCCGACGGCCGAGCTCGGTCTTCGGGACCCACGGCGCCGGCGCGGCCGGGACCGGCGGACCGGGCGGGCCCGAGAGCGAGGGTCCCGAGACGGCCGCGCTCACGAAGCACCTCCCGTCGCCTGGAGGAGCGAGGGCAGCTTGAGCTTGTACGCCTCGATCGGTTCGGGCAGCGGCTTCGGAAGGTGGGCACCGTTGAGCCGGTCCGCGCCGGGGAATCCACCCTCGCCGTGCGGGATCTCGATCCCGGCGTCGAGGAGACCCTTCAGGGCGGCGGCGAGCCGCCCCCCCGCCGTGGGGTGGCGGAGCCCCGTGTCGAGGACGGCGAACTCCGCTCCGCCCGACTTCGCGCGCAGGCCGGCGAGGTACGCCGTCAAGTAGGCCGCCGGTGTCGACGCCGCGCTCGCCGCCGGGAAAGCGATCCCGGCGAGCTCGCTCGACTCGGCCGCGGCGAGCACTCGGTCGCCGGCGGGATCGAACGCCACGATCGCCACGCGCACGCGGTGGCCCGATAGACGGACGACCGCACGGGGCTGGTCGGACTTCAGGAGCCGGAGCCGGACGCGGTAGTCGGTCTTGCCTTCCCGCCGACGTCGGAAGTGGACCCGGTAGCGCGGGCCCGTGCTCATGCGGAACCCTCCGGTAGGTGGCCCGCGAGCCGAAGGTTCACGAGGAGGTGCGCCCGGCTGCGGAACATGCCGCCCTTCGCGCGGCGATAGAACTCGCGATAGATCGCGGCGTCGATCTTCTTCGAGGCGCGGAGCTCGCGCAGGAGCGCGCGCTGCGCCCGGATGCGCCGCATCCAGCGGTCCTTCTTGGGCAGTCGGGAGTACGGGGAGCCCCGGCGCGACCCCGGACCGGAGTGCCGGCCCTTCTTGACCTCGGCGGCGTGCCGCCGGGCGCGCGCCCGGGAGGTGCCCTGGATCGCCTTGCGCCGGATCACGCCGGCCTTGATCGCGGAGCGCACGTCGCTGCGCGTGACCGCGTCGGCGAGGTCGTCCTGGCTCGCCGGATCGATCCAGACGCGCCCTTCCCCGCACTTCAGGAGCGACGCCGCGAGGCGCCGCTGATTCGCGAGATCCGCCATCGACGCTACGCCTCCGACTCCGCCTTCACGATCGGGTTGAGCACTCGGATCCCGAGCTGCTGGGCTTCTTCCTCGAGGACGAGCCGGCGGCGCGTGCCGACCGTGCGCGCGATCACCGCGGCCTCGACCCGCGGATCGACGCCCTGAAGGTCAGCGCTCGTTCGGACGAGGATCGGCCGGAATCCGCTCGGCACCAGACCGCGAACGCGGGCGGGCGAGCGGTAGCCGACGCGAACGATCTTGGGTCGGTAGCCGTAGTGGCGCCGCTGCTTCGATTGGAGCCCGCGGGGGCGGCGCCACGCGCCGTCCCGGCCGATGCGCTCGTACCGGTTCGCCGCCTGGCGGCCGAAGATCGGACGGCGCACATCGAGGGCCCGCCGCAGCGCGAGCAGCTGCTGGGTCGCCGGGTCCAGCGTCGCCCGCCGCGGAGCCCGGGGACCCTCGGGGGCTTTCGCCTCGTCCGCCGGCTCGGTCTTCGCCGTCGGCGCGTCCGCGGGGGCCGGCGCCTCGGGCGCCGCGGTCTTCGAACGCGTGCGGGCGGCTCGCTTCTTCGGTGGGGTCGGGGCGTCCGCCGGCGACGGAGCGTCCGCCGGATCGGGGGTCGGCGTCGCGGGGGGGTCGTCCGGCATGGCCGCTAGCTCGCCTCCTTGAGATGCGCCCGTTCGATGAGGTAGATCCCGTCCTGGAAGACCCGCGGATCGTAGTCGCGGATCCGCGTCGCGCGCTCGATGTTCGCCGCGCTCTGCCCGACCTGCTCGACGTCGTGACCGCTCAGGCGTACGATGTCGCCGTCGACCTCGGCCTTCGTGCCGGCCACGAGCTGCGTCGATCGGGGGTGCTTCTCGCCGAGGAAGTTCTCGATCACGAGCTCCTCGCCCTTCACTTGGACCTTCATCGGGAAGTGGGCCGCGACGACCTTGAGGCGCGCCTCGACGCCCCGGGTCAGGCCGCCGCCGATCACGCGGAGGTGCGCGGCCCACGTCCGCAGGAGCGCCTGCGAGCGCTTGCGGTGGGCCGGGAGCCGGAGCGTGAGCGTGGCCGTCGACCCGGCGACCGTGAGCGCGAGGGCGTCGGACGGGAACGGGCGCACGACGGTGCCGAGCGGTCCCTTCGCGGTGAGCCGACGGTCGGCGATCGACAGCGAGACGCCCTTCGGCAGCTCGACGATCTCCGTCGACTCGGATGCGTCAGTAGACATAGGCGAGCAACCGACCTCCGATCTTGAATTCGCGGGCCTGCGTGTGCGACAGGACGCCCCGGTTCGTCGAGAGCACGAGCAGCCCGAAGTCCTGCGCCGGGAGGAAGCGGGACTCGTAGCGCTCGAGGGCATCGTGCGCGACCGAGATGCGCGGCTTGATCACGCCGCAGGAGTTGATCCGGCGGGCGAGGCGGACGTCGTACTTGCCGCCGCGCCCGGTCGGGACGAACGTGAACTCCTCGATGTAGTGGTGCTCGCGGAAGATCCGGAGGACCTCGGCGATGAGCTTCGAGGTCGGCGCGAGCTCGACGTGGGGCTTGCCGTCGAGGTCGGCGTGGCGGAGCGAGACGAGCGCGTCGTTCAACAGGTCCTGACCCATCGTCCTCCCCTCACTCTCACTGGTACTTGTGGAACCCCAGGTCCCGGGCGACCTCGCGGAAGCACTGCCGGCAGAGGTGGAGGCCGTAGCGCCGGACGATCCCGCGCTTGCGGTCGCAGCGCAGGCACCCGTCCTTGCGACCGAACTTTCGCTTCGGCTTCATCGATCGCGGCTCCCCTCACTCCAAGATCGCGACGCCGAGCGTCTGCGCGAGAAAGGCCCGGGTCTCCTCCCGCGTCGAACGGAGCGCCCGGGGCAGGGACCGGGACTGCACGCGCCGCTGGCGGATGCGGAAGCCGGCGCGGCCCATCTCGACCGCGACGTCCATCCCGTGGATCCCGATCTGGGGGTCGTACTTCATCCCCGTGAAGTCGGTGTAGTCGGCGATCCCGAACGAGAAGTTCCCGTTCCGGTCGATCGAGTCGACGTCGAGCTGTTTATCCCGCGCGTCGAAGGCGCGGGTGAGGAAGTCGAGCGCCGCCGCGCCGCGGAGGGTCACCTTCGCGCCGATCTCCTGGCCCTTGCGGATCCCGAAGTCGCGGTTGGTCGAGTGCGAGCGCGTCGCGACCGGCTTCTGGTGGGTGACCATCTCGAGGACCCGCGCGGCCCTCGTCCGGGCCTCGCCCGACTCCCCGACGCCCGCGTTCACCACGATCTTGATCACGCGCACCGCGCGGTGGGCGTTCGCGCCGGTCGGCGCGGGCGCCGGATCGGGGACCGCGTCCGGCGGGGCCATCACCGGTCCACCCCCTCGGCGAGCGTGACCTCGGGGGCGTTCTGCCCGACGACGAAGACGTACTCCTTGATCGTCGAGAAGCCCTCCTTGAAGTGGACGAGGTTGGGTTGCGAGGAATTGCGTACCTCCACCCGGTCGACGCGCGCGAGCTGGCCGACGTGCGATCCGCCCGCGACGTAGGCGAGCGCGCCCGGGGCGAGCGGGAGGTGCTCGACGACCTTCTGCGCCGGCACTTCGAGCTTGACCGAGTCACCGACCCGGTAGGGAGTCGAAGAGGGGGCGAGGAGGTTCCGGCCGTCGTGGAGGGTGACCTCGACGCGACCCCCCCGGACGGCGTGCTTGAAGCGCACGCGGCCGATCTTGACGGTCGCCTCGCGCGCGGGGATCGCGACCAGGACGAGCTTGCCCCGACGATTCTTCACGACGCGGAAGTGCGCGTCGAGCGGCGGGTCGAACGAGAGCGTGTCCATGAGCCCGAGGCCCCGGTCGAGGTCCCGGGCGACCTGGCCGTCGACCCGGACGACGCCCGCGCGCAGGAGCGTGCGCGCTTCGCGCGCGCTCGTGACGATGCGCCGGATGTCGCGGAGGACCAGGAGGAGCGGCACGGACTGGTCCTGGGCATGGGGTCCCGGACTCGGACGCTTCAGCCACTTCGTGCCCTTGCGGGGCACCGTCCAGGTCTTCGGCGCGGCCCGGCGCTTCAGGCGGAACGTCATGCGCTCTCCTCCGCGTCGGCCGGTGCGGGCGTCGAGCGCTTGCGACGGGTGCGGGGCGTCGGCGCGGCGGCCGGGGCCTCCGCGTCGGCGGAGGGGTCCGGCGCCTCGGCCGCAGAAGGTGCCTCGTCCGTGGGGCGTTCGGTCGTCGGCTCGGTCGCGGGCTCGGGGGCGAGCGGCGCCGGCTCCACCGTCCCCTCTTCCGGCGCCGGTTCTCCGCGCTCCTCCGGGGTCACATCCTCCTCCCGGATGCGCAGCGCGCGCCGGCGCCACGAATCGGAGAGGTTGAGGCGCGTGATGACGAGGCGGCCCGGTCGCAGGCCGAGGGGCTTCATCTTCTCGTCCGCCGTCTTGAGCGTCACGTTGTCGAGCGTGATCGAGTAATCCCGGCGATCGACGCGCGCGACGCGCTCCTCGCGGCCCTTGTAGCTCCCCCCGAGGACCCGCACGGTGTCGCCCTTGCGCACGGGCACCGAGCGGCGGTGGAAGCGCTCGCGGAGTTCCCGCGAGAGCAGGACGGTCATCCGGCGTCGGCGGTGGAACGTGTCGGCGGTGTAGAGGGCCCGGCGCTGGCGACGGGGGGATCGCGGAGAACCGGACACCATGCGCCTGCCCTCCCTCACAGGATGATCGACGACGCCGCGGCGATCCGCGGCCAGCGCTCGGCGGCTTCCTTCGCCACCGGACCCTTGATCTGCGACCCCTTGATCTCTCCGATCTCGCTCGTGATGACCGCGGCGTTGTCCTCGAACTGGAGGCGCGTGCCGTCCGGCCGACGGATCGGGGCCCGGGAGCGGACGATCACCGCGTGGAGCACCTGCCGCCGCATCTCGGGCGTGCCCTTCTTCACCGAGACGATCACGAGGTCGGCGATGCCCGCCCGCGGGTAGCGGCGGTGCGTCCCGTGCCAGTTGCGGACGCTGATGATCTCGACGACCTTCGCCCCGGTGTTATCGACGCAGTCGAGCCGGGCCCCCTTCGGAAGCCCGCGGCCGCGGCGACCCGCGAGTCCCTTCATGCGGGCTCCTGTGCCGCCGGGGCCGTCGGCGTCGTCTCGGCCTCCTCGCCGTGGACGTGCCGGGCGGCCTCCCCGAGGTCCTCGACGAGGCAGAACGCGACGAGCTTCGAGAGCGGGCGCGTCTCGGCGAACCGGACCCGGTGGCCCACGGGGACCGCGAGGCACGGCGGCGCGTGCGCGAGGTAGCGGCGCCGGCGCTTCTCGTAGCGTTCGAACTTCGGCACGTAGTGGAGCAACGTCCGCTCGACGACCGCGGTGCGCTGCATCGAGGTCGACACGACCGTCCCCTCGAGGACCTGTCCCCGCAGCGGCAGGCGGCCGTGGAACGGACAGTGCCGGTCGTCGCACGTCGCCTTCGGGGCGCGCACGTCGAGGCCCACGTCGCGCGCGCGGCGACGCGGGGATCGGGTCGGAGTCATCGGAACCTCCGAGGACCTGGGGCGAGCAGGCGCTTCGTGCGGTCCTCGGGACGCACGCGAAGAAGCTCGCCTCTTAACGGTAACTCTCGGCCGTCGAGGACGATCGTCCCCTCGGCGCCGGTCTTCGGCACGCGCAGCGGGCGCGCACGGCCCGGTACCCGTACGACGAACGTGGAGAGCGATTCATCGACGAGCGTTCCCCGGACCGGGGTCCGTAGGGCCGGCGAGGCCGCGAACGCGACCGGTGCGCCGAGGATCTCGCCCGCGAGGGACTCCGCGACGTCGCGCGGGAGCGTCGCTGGGGACCGGGGGTGGTTCGACATCGGTGCACTTCCCCGCCCCCTTACGGACGACGGCCCTCCGCGGCCGTGCGCGAGCGCTCGCCGAGCACGGTCAGCGCGCGGGCGACGTTCGTCCGGAGCGCGCGCATCCGCCCCGGACTCGGCGGCGCTCCGCCCATCGCCGCGACGCCGCGCTCCCGCAGGAGGTCGTTCTCGGCATCCGCGACGCGGCGACGCAACTCCTCGTCGGTGAGGGCCCGGAGGTCCTTCATCCGGAGCAGCGTCACGGCGCCTCCGCGGTCCCGGACGCGGGTTCGGGCGACGGCGCCGCGGTCGGCGCCTCCTCGATCGCCGGGACCTCGGCAGCGCCCTTCGGCCGCTCCTCGACCCCTTTCACGACGATCTCGTCCGGCAGCTTCGCCGTCGGGCGCATGATCCAGACGTTCACGCCGATGACGCCGGGCTTGAGCCGAGCCTGGTAGAATCCCTTGTCGATCCAGAGATAGACGGCCTCGCCGCAGTACTTGATCGTGCCGGCCTTGAAGCGCTCCGTCCGGTGACGCTCGCCGGTGAGCTTCCCCGAGAGGATGACCTGGCAGCCTCGCGCCCCCGCTTCCATGATCCGGCGCACGGTCGAGTGGCCGGCGCGGCGGAAGTGCCAGCCGCGCTCGAGCGTCGACGCAAGCTTCTCGCTCATGAGCTGCGCGTTGAGGCTCGGTTGGCGCTCCTCCTGGACCTCGATCTGCGGGTTGTCGAGCTGGAAGCGCTGATGAATGTCCTCGGTCAGGCGCTTGATGAGCTCGCCGCGGTGGCCGATGAGGATGCCCGGGCGCTCGCAGATCAGGGTCACGCGCGTCCCCATCGGGGTGCGCGTGATGTCGAGGCCCCCGAAGCCCGCCCGGGCGCTCTCCCGGACGAGGTAGTCCTTGAGCAGGACGCGGCGCATCTGCTCCTGGATCACCTTGCGCTCGGCGCTCATGCGGCCTCCTTGCGCTCCGCCAGCACGATCTCGATGTTCGTCGTCTGCTCGTTCCACGCCGTCGCGCGTCCGTGGGCCCGGGGCATCGTCGCCTTGCGGATGCGGCCGCGCGCGCTCGCCGCCACCTTGACGAAAAGGCGGTCGGCGTCGAGGCCCTCGTACTCCGCATTGCCCTCCGCGCTCTCGAGGATCTTTAGGACGTTGCGGCACACTTTCACCGCGAAGCGGCCCGGCCCCGAGCCGCGGTGGTGCGCGGTCTCCTGGTTGTAGCGTCGGAACGGGATCGCCTGCCGCATCTCGATCGCCTCGGTGAGCACCGAGCGGGCGCGCTCGACCGGGAGTCCCCGGATGGCGTTCAGCACCTCGTACGTTTTCTTCGGAGAGATCGGGACTTCGACGCCCCGGGCGCGGGCTACCGTCACGCCCGACTGTTCCCGATAGGTGTAGCCGCGCATCGTGCTCCGACCGTCCTCACTTCAGGGGCATGAACTTCGACGACCGGGTCGCGCCGACCCCGGGCCCGGAGTGCTTCTCGAAGCGGCGGGTGAGCGCGAACTCGCCGTAGTAGTGCCCGATCATCTCGGGCCGGATCTCGATCTCCTTGAACTCCTTCCCCGTGTGGATCGCGACCCGGCGCCCGACGTGCTGCGGAAGGACGATCGCGTCGCGGCAATGCGTCCGCACGACCTTCTCCGCCGGCGTGGCCGCGAGCCGCTCGAGGAACTGGCTCGTCTCGTTGTTGAAGCCCCGCCGGATGGAACGGCGCGCCCGGGCGCCGAGGACCGCGGAGAGCTCGGCGAGGCTCATCGCGCGTAGCTCCTCGAGCGTCTTCCCTCGGAGCGTGAATTCGCGCTTGCGGCGGGCTTCGACCTTCTTGGTCTTGCGGGCTCGCGGCATCCCTACTTTCCTCCCCGGCGCAGCCGGCGCTTCTCGCGAGCCGCGCGCGACCGGGACCGGGAGAACCGGCCGACCTTCGCGCCGGGCCACGTGCCGCTCGAGACCGTGCTCGGCCGCCCGACGTGCTGATGGGCCCCCCCACCGAACGGGTGGTTGACCGGGTTCATCGCGACGCCGCGGACCTTGAAGGGAGGACGCGCCAGCGAGCGCGTCGCCCAGACCTTCTTCCCCGCCTTGATGAACGGGCGCTCGCCGCGACCGCCGCCGCCGACGATGCCGATCTGGGCGCGGCACGTCGGGAGGAACTCCTTGAAGATGCCCGAGGGGAGTTGGACCGTGACCTCGCCCGCGGCGTGGGCGACGACGAGTGCGCTCGTACCGGCCGCGCGCACGAGTCGGCCCCCGTCGAACGGTTTCACTTCGAGGTTCGAGACCAGGGTCCCGTCCGGAATGTCGCGGAGCGGGAGGATCGATCCCCGATCGACCTTGCCGGACTGGAAGGCGACGGTGTCCCCCGTCCCGAGGCCGGCGCTCGCGAGCATCCGGACCGTGGTGCCGTCCGGTCCCGCGACCTCCGCGACCGGGGCGGTCCGGCCCGGCGCGGGCTCGATCCCGACCACCTTGCCCTCCCCGACCAGGTCGGGCGAGGGGTGGTAGATCGGGCCATGGTGGCGATGGCTCGGGGAACGGTACCGCCCCGAGCCGGCGCCCCGGCGCCGGGAGATGATGCGCTTTCCCATCAGAACACTCCCGCCCGGCCGCCGATGTCCTCCGCCGAGAACCCGGGGGCGAACTTCACGGTCGCGATCTTTCCGTTGCGGACGATCTTGATCGTGATCTTGGCGACCTTGCACTGGTACGTCTGTTCGATCGCCGTCTTGACCTCGGCGCGGTGGGCCCGTCGATCGACGACGAACTCGAGCTTGTTCTGCCGCTCCATCTCGTCCATCGACTTCTCGGTCACGTAGGCGTGCAGGATGATGCGGTGCTGGAGCTCGGTCATGGCAGTGGCTCGCCGAGCCGAGTACGCAGGGACTCGACCGCGCCGCGGGAGAAGAGGGTGAGCCGGCCGGCGACGCCGCCCGGGGCGAGGTCCTCGGTCGCGAGGCGGCCGGCCGGAACGACCTCGACTCCGGCGAGGTTCCGGAATCCGAGCGCCTTACCGGGCGCGCTCGTCACGACGAGGAGGCTCCGGGGGGTGCGGCGCACCCGCCCCCGCCGACGGGCTCGGCCCGACGAGCGCAGATGCGTGCCTTCCCGCGCTCGCTCGACGTCCGCCCAGAGCTTCAGCCGGACGAGCACGAGGCGGGCGTCGGCCGAGGTCCGCACGTCCTCGAGCGGATCCTCGAGCACGACGGGCAAATGCAGGCCGTGGGGGATCGCGTGACCCCGGGCCTTCGCGAGCTTCTCTTCGCGCGTGGCGGCGAGCGCCGAGGCGAACGCTCGGTGACGTTCCTTGCGGTTGATCTTCTTCGACCAGATCCGATCCACTTCGGGCGGGTGCGCGGGCCGCCCGCCCACGGTGTTCGGCGACTGCGCGCCGCGCATCGAGTCCATGAGGCGGGGCGTGCGGGCGACGCCCCGTCCCTTGCCGGACCACTCGACCGAGTGACGCAGGCCGGCGGTCGGCGTCGTACCGTAGGGCTGACGCCGGTGGGATTGCGCGGCCACGACCGCTCGCCGGATGAGATCCGGCCGTACCGGTTGCGAGAAGGCGATCGGCAGGGTGACGGACGCCCCCGGCTTACCCTGGAGGTCGAGCAGATGCACGCGGTGGTGCGGGGTCGCCGGCTCCGAAGGAGCCGGCGACGGAGGAGCGTCGGGCGTCATGCTCCCTGCTTCGACCGCGTGCTGAAGTAGCGCAGATCGACCTTCTCGACGACCGCCACGCGGCTGCGGATCGGGGCGCGGAACCGGAGGAGCCGCTTGGCCGGGCCCGGCAGCGAGCCGTGCAGGACGAGGCAGGCGCTCCGGACCTCGCCGTAGTGGGGGAAGCCACCCGCGGGCGTGATCGGGTCCGAACGGGGATCCCGGACGAGCTTCAGTACCCGCATGTTGAACTGCGTCCGCCGGTGGTAGCCCTGCTGACCGGCTTGCGGGATCCGGTACGTCACGAAGCTCGGGTTATGCGGACCGAGGGTACCGATCATCCGGCGGTGCTTCGAGTTCTTGCGCGGCTGAAGCTTCACGCCCCAGCGCTGCGTGTGCCCCTGGAACCCGAACCCTTTCGTGACCCCGATGACGTCGACGAATTCCCCCTCGCGTGTCCACTGCTCGGCCGGGATTTCCTGGCCGAGCTGCTTGACCGCGAACGCGCGGCGCTCGTCGAACTTCTCGCCGGCCACCCGGATCTCAAAAACTTGAGGAGACTTCGAAGGGGTTCCCGTGATGAGGTGGGGCTGTGTATAGACGATCAACCGGACCTCGTCGGCCGGCTTCTTTTCGAACGCGCTGACGGCCTCCGGCGAGCTCGCGGGATGGGTCGGGATCCGCCGTCCCAGCTCGTCCGCGAGACCCCCGCCCCAGACCTCCGCGACCACGTGGCTGCCGTACGGCTGGTGCACGTAGAGTCGGGCCCCGGCGACCTTGAGCGGGGGCACCTCGACGACCGTGACCGGCACGGCGACCTCTTGCCCCGCCGTGGTCGACCGCTTTCGATAGTCCACGATGAACGCGTGCGTCATGCCGACCTTGTAGCCGGCGAACCCCTCGATCGCGGGTTGCTTCGGTCCCGCGGGCCAGGATCGAACGCGCGGAACCGGGCGGGCCGACCGGGAGCGCGGCGAGTAGGCAAGCGAACCTCGCCGTGGACGATGACGTCGAGCCATACGCCGATAGGGGGCCCTACCTCCGGTGGGGACGGGGGAGAAAGGTGGGGTATATAAGCGCACGTGAACGGCGAGGACGCGGAGCGTTCCGTCGCCCGTTTTTCCCTCGAAGAATCGCGTCGCGCTCGGTCCGGCGCCCGAACGCGCGCGTTCGGGCCGGCGGGTCCGAGACACCCTAAAGACCGACCGCAGAATTCGGGCCGGCCGTGAGCACGGACTACCAGGACGTCTCCGAAGTCTCGCTCGATCGCGACAACCGGCGGCTCATCCTCGTGGCCGGGGGGAAGCGGGTGTACGTGGAGGGCGTCGATCGGCTCTACGTCGACTCGATGCCGTGGAACGAGGCGGCCGGCTCCGTACGCATGGAGCACGGTCGGGTCTCGGTGAACGGCAACATCGCCGCCGCGAACCGCTGACCCCCGACGGACACGACTCTCTCCGGGCCGCTCGAGCGAGAGCGGTCCGCTTCGCGCGCCCGCCCGAACCGTTAAGCGGATGCGCTCCTCCGCGCCGGGGGCGACCGACGTGAAGGCGTGGGTCAAGGCGACGCGCGGTCCCGGCGGCGAGATCCGGAACGTGGCCGAGCCCGTTCCCGGCGAGAACGACGTCCTCCTCGCCGTACGCGCGTCCTCGGTCTGCGGGACGGACCTCCACATCTGGGCCTGGAACGAGTGGGCGCAGACGCACGTCACCCGGATCCCGTTGATCCTCGGGCACGAGCTCAGCGGCGAGGTCGTCCGCGTGGGCTCGGGGGTCACGAACCTCGCTGTGGGCGACCACGTCTCGGCCGAGACGCACATCGCGGACGGGACGTGCTACGCCTGTCGGCGGGGGAAGATGCACATCTGCGAGCGTGTGGAGGTTCTCGGCGTCCAGCACGACGGGGTCTTCGCGGAGTACGCGGTCCTGCCCGCGACGAACGCCTGGAAGAACGATCCGCAGCTCGATCCCGCGCTCGCGTCGATCCAGGAGCCGCTGGGGAACGCCGTTCACTCCCTCCTCCCCGAGGACAACATCGAGGATCTCGCCGGGAAGAACGTTCTCGTGACCGGGTGCGGTCCGATCGGTCTGCTCGCGATCGCGGTCGCGCGCCAGATCGGCGCGCGACGCATCTTCGCGACGGAAGTGAATCCCGTACGGATCGCGCTCGCGAAGGAGATGGGCGCGGACCGGGTCTTCCATCCCGTCCAGGAGGCCGCCCAGGTCGGGCCGACGATCCTCTCCGAGACGGACGGCAACGGGGTCGACGTCGCGGTCGAGATGTCCGGGCATCCGGCGTCCCTGCGTCTCGTGTTCGACGCGCTGACCCCGGGTGGGCGGGTCTCGCTGCTCGGCCTGTTCGATCGCGACGCGACGCTGAACGTCAACGACGCGATCGTCCTCAAGGCGGCCCGGGTCCACGGCATCTACGGCCGACGGATGTTCGAGACGTGGTACCAGGTGAAAAATCTCCTCGAGCAGCCCGGGCTCCGGGCGAAGATGGCCCGGATCATCACGCACCGGGTACCCCTGGCGGAGCTCCCGCGCGCGATGGGGCTGATCGAGTCGGCCCAGGCCGCGAAGGTCTCCCTCGAGGCTCGGTGGTAGGCATGCGCGATCCGACGTCGTTCCTGGGCCAGGAATACCGCGAGCTCGTCGACGCGGCGACCGACTGGAAACTGCGGGTGCTCGAGGGGCCGAGCACGCCGTGGTGCGAGATCGACGGGCGCCGGGTCCTGATGCTGTGTTCGAACAACTACCTCGGCCTCTCGAACCATCCGAAGCTGAGGGAGGCCGCGATCGCCGCGATCCGGACCCACGGCGTCGGCTCGGGCTCGGTCCGGCCGATCGCGGGGACGATGGACCTCCACATGGAGCTCGAGCGCCGGCTCGCGCGGTTCAAGCGGGCCGAAGCCTCGCTCGTCTATCAGAGCGGGTTCGCGACGAACGCGGGCCTGATCCCCCAGTTGGTGGGAGAGGGCGACCTCGTGATCAGCGACGAGCTGAACCACGGAAGCATCATCGACGGGGTGCGGCTCGCTCGGGCCGAGCGGGCGGTCTACCATCACGCCGATCCGACGGACCTCGATCGGGTCCTCGTCGGAGCGGAGGCGCACGCCCCCGCCTATCGACGGATCCTGATCATCACCGACGGCGTCTTCTCGATGGACGGGGACATCGCCCCCCTCGATCGGATCGCCGCCCTCGGCCACGACCACGGGGCGATGGTCTACGTCGACGACGCCCACGGCGAGGGCGTCCTCGGACCGGACGGCCGCGGCATCGTCGCGCACTTCGGACTCGGCCGGGACCGCGTCCAGGTCGAGATGGGCACGTTCTCGAAGGCGTTCGGGGTCGTGGGCGGGCACATCTCGGGATCGCGGGACCTCGTGAACTTCGCCTACAACAAGTCGCGGACGTGGCTGCTGAGCGGCTCGCATCCGCCGCCCGTCGCCGCGGCCTGTCTTGCCGCGATCGACGTCCTCGAGCAGGAGGGGGAGCACGTCCGCCGGCT
This sequence comes from Thermoplasmata archaeon, assembly GCA_030040035.1. GTDB lineage: Archaea > Thermoplasmatota > Thermoplasmata > Lutacidiplasmatales > UBA184 > Lutacidiplasma. The sequence continues at coordinate 1,391 of JASHUJ010000094.1, read as the reverse complement.
CTGGGACCACACCCGCCGGTTCAAAGCGGCGCTGCGGGACCTCGGCTACGACATCGGGGTCAGCGCGACTCCCATCACGCCCGTCATCGTGGGCGACAGCCACCGCGCGAAGGCGCTGAGCGACGCGCTCCTCGATCTCGGGCTGTTCGCGCTGCCCATCGTCCATCCGATGGTCGCGAAAGATAAGGCGCGGATCCGGACGATCATGAACGCGGCCCTGACGGACGAGGACGTCGGGTTCGCGATCACCGCGTTCGAAAAGGCCGGCCGGAGCCTGAAGCTCATTTGAGACGCCGGAGCGCGCCGGTCCGGGGAACGGCTCGCCTACGAGGTTACCTCGACCCCATGTGCCCCGTAAATACGCGCTCCGCCATCGTCGGTCGATGCCGGAGCGGGCCGTGAAGCCGCGCAGCTCGGGGCGGGTCGATCCCCCCCGCATCTGGACCGCGCGCGAGGCGAACGCCCGGGTCGGGGAGCTGAGCGAGCTCCTGCCGCGCCTCAAGGGCTGGGTCGCGCGCCTCGGGGAGGTCCACGAGGAGCAGGAGCGCCTGCGCGGATTCTGGGGGCGCGACGTCCTCGCCCTCGACCAGCCCGACCACGAGCACAAGGAGCGCCTGGACGCCGAGTGGCAGAACCTGACGCAGCGCCTCGAGGAGGCGCTCGGCGCGCTCCGACGCGAGGGGATCGAGGTGAAGAACCTCGACGAGGGTCTGGTCGACTTCTACGGGGTCGTCGACAACGAGGTCGTCTTCCTGTGCTGGCAGCGCGGCGAGTCCGACGTCGCGTTCTTCCATCCCGTGACGGGCGGCTACCGCGACCGTCGCCCGATCCCCGAACCCGCGCGCGCCGCGGCGCCCGCCGGGTCGCACGACCGGCTCTAGGGACGCCCGGGCGCCGGTGCGGTTTGCCCCAGTTCGATCGTCCGCAACGCGAGCGTGAACGCCCCGCAACCGGCGAGGAGGGTCGTGGCCGCGACCACGACGGGAAATGCCGTACCGAGCGATAGGAAGTAGAGCGCGAGCGGCGCGGCGAGCCCGGCGCCGCCCCCGACGACCCCGAGGGCCGGCCGGTCCTGTCGCAGGGTCAGGAGCGCCGCCGCGAAGGCGATCGCGGCGACGAGCCCGAGCAGGACGACCCCGGCTCCGATCGACGCGAGGAAGGTCTCGAGGTCGGGGAACGCCGTGAGCGTCGCGTTCGTGCTGTTCCCGGTCCCCGTCGGCACGAGGACGATCGAGAGTCCGGTCGTGCCCGCATTGTAGACCGGTGACGCGAACGTGCTCACGGTGGCCGGGGCGTACCCGCTCGCGCTCACCCGCACGGTGATCCCGCCAGTGGGCACACCGCTCACGCCGAAGCCTCCGTCGAGGCCCGACGCGGTGGTCGCCGTCCGG
>JASHUJ010000093.1 GCA_030040035.1 Thermoplasmata archaeon | reverse complement strand
CGTCGAGGCGCAGCGACGGGCCGGCGACGACATCGTCGACGAGGTGCTCCGCGCGCTGCGGGGGGAGCCCCTCGCGGCGCTGGTCGCGCCGCCGGGAGGGGCCCGATGACGTTCGATCCCGAAACGACGACGTTCCTCATCGCCGGTCCGGTCCGGATCCACCCCCGGGTCCTCCGCGCGATGTCGATGCCGTCGCTGAACCACCGGGGCGACTACTTCCACGGGATCGTCCAGGAGATCCGCGAACTCCTGCCGGTGCTGTTCGGCGCGAAGGGCCGGCAGGTCATCCTGAGCGGCAGCGGGACCGCCGGGCTCGAGGCGATGTACTCGGGGCTGCTCCCGAAGGAGGGCCGCGTCGTCGTCGTCACGAACGGCAACTTCGGCGACCGATCGAACGAGATCGTCCGGCGCTACGCGTCGAACGTCACCACTGTCAGCGCGCCGTGGGGACAAGCCCTCCCGGCCGAGGCCGTGCGCGCCGAGCTCGCGAAGGGGGACGTGCGGGCGGTCTGCGTCGTCCACAACGAGACGAGCGTCGGGCTCGCGAACGACCTCGCGGGGATCGCCCCCGCGGTCCGCGACTCGGGGGCGCTCTTCCTCGTCGACGGGATCAGCGCGGTCGCCGGGATCCCGATCGCGATCGACGCCTGGGGGATCGACGCCCTCGTCGCGGGCAGCCAGAAGGGGCTCGCCGCGCCGGCCGGCCTCGCCCTCGTGCATCTTTCCGACCGGGCGGCGAGCGCGCTCCACCCCGGCACGTTCTACCTCGACCTGGCCGCCCACCTGAAATCGCTCGAGAAGAACGACACGCCGTGGACCCCCGCGGTCCCGCTCTTCCTCGCGCTGCGCGAGGCGCTCCTCCTCCTGAAGGAGGAAGGCCTCGAGGGGCGGCTCGCCCGGACCCACCGGCTCGCCGAGGCGGCGCGGGCCGCGACGGACGCGCTCGGCCTCGCGCTGTTCCCGGACCGGCGCTACGCGTCCGACACGGTCACCGCGATCCGGAACCCGGACGGGATGGGGGACCCGGAGCTCCGGAAGGTCCTCGAACGTCAGTACAACGTCCTCGTCCAGGGCGGCCAGGGCGCGCTGACCGGCAAGATATTCCGGATCGGTCACATGGGGATCGCCGACTGGCCGGATCTCCTCGTCACGTTCGCCGCGCTCGAGCGCATCCTGGGCCGGGCCGGCCGGGTCGCGACGCCGGGCGCCTCGCTGCGCGCGATCGTCGAGCGCATGCCCTGAACGACTAGATATCGACGATGACCCGGGCCCGGTGGCGGGCCGGATCGAAGACGAGACCGTGGAACGTCGCGGCCTTGACCTCGGTCCGCATCGCGTGGCGGTTCCGGTCGAACGGTTCCCCTCGCGCCGCGGCGACGAGCGAGGTCCCGGGGTCCCCGATCGTCCGGACCTCGAGCTCCCGGACGAGGAAGCCGTCCGCGGAGGCGAGGAGCACGAGCTCGTTGAGGAACGCGACGACGAGTTCGGTCGGGTCGTTGGCCGACGCGCTCACCGCGCGCTCGAGGCGCGGCCGCACGCGACGCAGGTCGGTCATCACCGCGAAGAGACCGAGCCCGAGGGCCTCCAAGAGCGCGTTCGCGTCCGCACCGGTCGCCCAGATGCCGACATCGGCGGTCGTCGGGAAGTGACCCCACCGGCGGGCCGGTCGTCTCGGTCCATCGTTCACGGGTCCGTCTCCGTAAGAGTGCACGGTTTATGGACCCCCGCCCTATTGCGGACGTTCTAGACGATGCGGGCGAGCCTGGTCATCCCGACGCTGAACGAGGCGGCGTCGATCGCGCACGTGCTGCGGCTGTTCCGGACGGCGGCGCGCGCGGCCAACGAGAGCGTCTTCCGGGACGACCCGCTCGAGTGGGAGGTCCTCGTCGTCGACGGCGTGTCGACCGACGGCACCCCCGCGATCGCGGAGGCGGAGGGCGCCCGGGTGATCCTCGAGCCCCGCCGCGGGTACGGCCGCGCCTACCGTACCGGCTTCGCCGGCGCGCGGGGGGACATCATCGCGACCGCCGACGGGGACGCGACGTACCCGGTCGAGACGGTCCCGATGCTGGTGAAGAAGGTCCGGGACGAGGGGATCGACTTCCTGACCGGCAACCGCATGGCGTACCTCGACCGCACCGCGATGACCACCGAGCACCGGATCGGCAACGTGATCCTGAACGAGTTCGTCGATCTCGCCTTCCGTCGGTACCTCCGGGACCTTCCGGGCCAGCGGCTCACGGACAGCCAGAGCGGGTTCTGGGTGTTCCGCCGCGCGCTCCTCGACCGCCTGCACCTGACGCAGGACGGGATGGCGTTCAGCGAGGAGTTGAAGATCGAGGCGATCCTGCGCGGCGCGCGGATCGTCGAGGTCCCCATCCGCTACGGGGAACGCTGGGGCCCCCCGAAGCTGTCGAGCTGGCGCGACGGCGTGCGGAACCTCCTCTTCCTCGTCGAGAAGCGCTTCGAGATCGCCCGCGAGGTGCGCCAGGGGACGCCGGCCGCGTTCGCGGAGCGGACGGGGAACGGCTCCTCGCCGTAGTCGGCGTCGGAAGGTCGGAACGCGCCCGATACCGGGACCGACGCTCGACGCGGGGTCCCGGACCGGTCCGACCGCGTCTACCGACGAGGGACCGACCTTCGATCGGATGTGCCGGAACGTGCGTCGGTGATCCCGTCGACGGATCGATTCCTGCGACGTCCGATGGTGTTCACTCGGAGCCTCGCCGGAACACCAGACAGTAGCTGTGGTCGTATCCGTACCCGTAGGTTCCCCCGTGGTGATAGGCCGGGGGTCCCTTCCACCCGACGACGATCTCTCCCTCGAACTCGAACAGCTTCGATAACCGATACGCGGCATCCCACGCCAGGAGAGTGACCGATCCGCTCGCTCGATTGGAGGCATCGATCCGCAGGTTGGTGACCTCCACGACGATCCGGGAGCCGGGCTTACCGGCCCGCCGGACCTCCCGGAAGATCTGGACGAGATCTCGCAGGTACTGTTCGTAGCCTCCCTGCCCTCGCCGAGAGAGGGGGTTCCGTGGATCGTCCCGGGTCAGGTACGGTGGCGAGGTCATGCACAGGTCGAACTTCGGGAACCCGAAGGAAGCGAGGTCCCTCGCGTCCCCCTCGACGAGATGGGAGGGCGCCTCGAGCCGCGACCGGGCGTAGTGCGCCCGGTCCGCGCTTCGTTCCACGCCGTACGGGATCCTGCCCATGCCCTCGCTCAGGGTCAATATCGTGCCGAATCCCGCGAACGGGTCCAGGACAATGTCGCCTCGCTCGGAGAATCTGCGGAGAAGATAGCGGCCCAGGGCGTCGGGGTCGCGGACATCGTCCCCGCGAAGTCGCGGGGGCAGTGCGCTGCTGCGCGACGTCCTCCGTACCAGGAAGGTCGGGTGCCGAACCTTCGGTGGACCTCCCTCCGGGTTCGAGGTACCTCGTCGGATCATTCGCCCCCGAGTTCGTTGGCGCCGGACCTAAGACCGTTTCGGGGCAGTTTGCGAGCCTGTCCGAGGCCGATGGACCGCCCTTGGTCGGGCCCACCTCGGGCCCGCGAGATCACTGGGTCTTGCCGGATCGCTCGCGCGATTTCACGCGGAGTCCCTTGTAGCCGCACCGGCGGCACTGGACCGCTCGCGGCGGGTTCCGGGCCGAGCAGTTCATGCAGATCTTCTTGTTGAGCAGTCGCTCGACCGCTTCGGGGAACGGCATGGGGACGGCGGGGACGCGGCATCCGATATAAAAGGTCCTCCGGCCGCCGCCGAAGCCGCTTTGCTGTCGGCGACCGTTCACGCCCGATGCTCGACCGTTCGGAACGGGAGGCGGCCCTCCGTTGGGCGCGTCGGGCGGTGGAGCGAGCGGCCGGCGTCGGGAACCCCTCGTCCGACGATGCGCCCTCGGCCGGTGCGTTCGCCGAGCCTCGGGGAGTGTTC
>JASHUJ010000092.1 GCA_030040035.1 Thermoplasmata archaeon | reverse complement strand
GGGTGGAAACCGAGGCCGCGGTGACCATGCAGCGGCGGATCCTCGCCGAGGAGGGGCTCGCGATCGGGGCCTCCGCGGGGGCGGCGATCGTCGCCGCCCTCGAGATCGGTCGTGAGAATCCGGGTGCTTGGGTCGTGACGATCGCGGCGGACGCCGGCCATGCGGCCGCACCGGAGGAACCGTGAGGGCGGTCGACGTCCCCCAGTCGGTCCTTGAGGCGATCGCCGTCCACGCTCGGGCGGCGTATCCGTACGAGTGCTGCGGTTTCCTCGTCGCCCGGCCCGACACTGAGGACGCAGCCGCGCCGCGATCCATCGTGCGCGCTCTGCCGGCGTCGAATTCGTACGATGGCGAGCAGCGACGGCGGTTCCTGGTGCGCCCGGAGGAGCTGCGGGATGCCGAGCGCGGGCTCGAAGGCACCGGCGAGGTGCTAGCGGGATTCTACCACTCCCATCCGGACCATCCGGCCCGACCGTCGCGCTTCGACCAGGATCATGCGTGGCCCTGGTACAGCTATCTCGTGACGACCGTCACTTCCGACCAGGTCGGGGAAACGCGCGCATTCGAGCTGGATCCCGACACATCCGAGTTCGCAGAGGTGCCGATGCGTCGCCGCGCCGGTGACGCCGATACCCTGGTGGGAGGGTAAGCGAGATTCTATGAAGCCCGATGGGAGGAGCTAGGCGATGGCCAAGGTTACGGTGAAGGTTCCCACCCCGCTGCGATCGTTCACCGGCGGGCTCGCGGAGATCGCGCTGGACGGTACGACCGTGGGCGGCCTCGTGCACGAACTCGCCGAAACGCATCCGGCGCTGAAGCGCCACCTCTACGCGCCCGACGGACGCCTGCGAAGCTTCGTCACGGTCTATCTGAACGACGAGGATGTCCGAAACCTCGCGCGCGAGGCCACGCCGGTCCAGGACGGGGACATCGTCTCGATAGTACCCGCCATAGCGGGAGGCTCGTCCGAACGGTGGACCGGGCGACCGGCGGACGGGGCCGTCGCCCCGGGCGCGTCAGGGACGGAAGGGGTTCCGTTCACACCGGAGGAATTACGCCGCTACAGCCGCCACCTCCTCCTGCCCGAGGTCGGCGTCCCGGGTCAGAAGCGGCTGCGGCAAGCGAAGGTGCTGCTGGTCGGAACGGGCGGATTGGGCGCGCCCGCGGCGCTCTATCTCGCGGCGGCCGGCGTGGGCGAGCTCGGCCTCGTCGACTTCGACACGGTCGACGTTTCGAACCTTCAGCGGCAGGTGCTCTACTCGACGCGGGACGTCGGCCGTCCGAAACTCGCGGCGGCCAAGGACCGACTCGAATCGTTGAACCCCGGCGTGCACGTCGCGCTCCACGAGGAGCGTCTCACTTCGGAGAACGCCTTCGACGTACTGCGCCCGTACGACCTCGTCGTCGACGGGACCGACAACTTCCCGACGCGCTACCTCGTCAACGACGCGTGCGTGCTGCTCGGCAAGCCGAACGTGTACGGCTCGATCTACCGGTTCGAGGGGCAGGTCAGCGTCTTCGATGCCCGGCACGGGCCCTGCTACCGGTGCCTCTACCCGGAGCCGCCGCCTCCGGACCTCGTCCCGTCGTGCGCGGAAGCCGGCGTGCTCGGCGTTCTGCCCGGGCTGATCGGAACGCTCCAGGCGACGGAGACGGTGAAGCTGATCCTCGGCCGAGGCGAGCCGATGATCGGGCGGCTGCTGCTCTACGACGCGCTCGCGCTGCGCTTCCGCGAGCTCCGACTGAAGAAGAACCCGGCGTGCGTCCTCTGCTCCGCCCAGGCGACCCAGAAGGGTCTCATAGACTACCCCGCGTTCTGCGGCGTGCCGGCGGGTGGGGCGCCGGCCCCGGTCGGGGTGCCGGTGATCGAGCCGGAGGAACTCGCCCGCGAGCTGGCGAGCGACGATCCCCCGCTCGTCGTGGATGTCCGCGAGCCCGAAGAGTGGGCTCTCGGCCACCTCGCGGCCGCCCACCTGATCCCGAAGGACGAGCTCGCGGAGCGCGTCGACGAGCTCACCCGAGCGCGCGAGGTCGTCCTCTACTGCCGCAGCGGGAATCGCTCGGGGCAGGCGGCTCGGATGCTCCTCGATCTCGGCTTCGCGAACGTCAAGAGCCTGAAGGGGGGCATCAACGCCTGGTCGGAGCGCATCGATCCCACCCTCCCCCGCTACTAGCGGGGTCCGGGACCCGAGTCGTCGGCGAGCGCCGACGGATCAGGCGCCGCTCGCCGCCGGCGATCCGAGCGGGTCCCCGACGTCGACCGCAAGGCGGCCCGTGTACGATCGCACCCGACGAGAGAGCTCCCGGGCGAACTCCTCGGGTCGGGACGGTGAGATGTAGACTGGCTCGTTGCCGGCCGTGACGAGTAGGCCGCGCGCAGCGTCGGTGTGGATCGCATCGAACCATCCGATCAAGGGGCTCCACATCCGCCCCCGCCAGCCCCAGCCACCGAAGAACGTGCCGCCGGGCGCGAGGTCCCGCAGGGCCGAGTACTCGATCCGACGGACCTCGCTGAGCTGCACGCGTCGGCCCCCGAAGATCCGCCAGGCTTGGAGCTCCACGTCGTCGATCCGGTACGAGGTGGATAGGTAGCGGGCCAGCATCGCGACGACGAGGATGCCGAGGAACCACGGTACCCACCAGAACGAGGGGGAGGTCCCGGCGCGGAACAGGAGCAGGATCACGATCAGAAGGAAGACGTAGACCCCCACGACCCCGTATGAGATCTGGCCGTGGGCTCGGAACCGCCCCTCGTGATCGAGGGGGTCCTCCGACCGGACGCCCCGCGGCGGCTGTCCGGGCGCGCGCAGGGTCGCCATGCCCACGGAAGACCTCCCGCCGGCCGAGAAATAGATTGCCGGCGACCTCCCGCGGCCCCGGCGCCTGAAACCGCAGCGAAAGTGGCAGCTTTCGTAACAAGGATAAGGGGCGAATCGGTGACCGCTGCGGATCCCAGCAGATGTCGATCGGGTGGGTGGCCCGCATCGTCGTGCCGGCCCTCCTCGTCGTGGGGCTCCTCACGATCGCACCGGCATCCGCCGCGGCGGTGGGCTCCGGTCCCGCCACCCACGGCGATCGCCCGGCCGCGCTCCCGCTCGCGGCCCCGAAGATTCTCTACAAGGTGCCGCTCGGCAAGGAGCCGAGCGGAGGGGCGGTGGCGCTGCCCGGTGGCAACGTGTTCGTCTCGAACTTCGAGTCGGGGGACGTCACGATCATCAACGCCACGACCCACGGCCATTCCAGCGTCGGGGTGGGGAAGGGTCCCGATAACCTGGTCTTCGACCCGAACAACGGCAACGTCTACGCCCCGAACGAGAACTCGGCGAGCGTATCGATCTTGAGCGGCGCCTCGGGAAAGCTCGTCGCGACCGTGAAGCTCTCGAAGGGCGCGGAGCCCTTCGTCGCGTACGTCGACTCCGACAATGGGAACGTGCTCGTGTTCAACAACTCCTCCGGAGGTTCCGTGCAGGCTTGGTTGATCTTCAATTCCACCAACGCCGTCAAGAAGCTCTCCCTCGGGTCCGGGATCGAGCCGATCGCCGCCTACAATCCGAAGTCGAAGGACCTCTACGTCCCCAACCCGAGCCTCGGAGTCGTGGACGCGATCGCCCCGTCCGGATCGATCAAGTCCCTGTCGGTCCCCGGATCGCCCCAATCGGTGGTCTACGACCCGTCGGGGTCCGTCGTCATTTTCGTCCTGCTGCCCAATGCCACGCGCGCGAGCGAGTTCGGATTCATCACGTCGAAGAACGCGGTGGGCGTATCACCGCCGCTCCCGTCCTCGCTGGGCGACTGGGTGGACGCTCCGGCGGCGTACGACCCGACCACGCACGCGCTCGATTTCATCACCGCGAACTACTCCTCGAGAACGTCCTACCTGGTCGAGATCAACGCCGTCGCGGCGTTCCTGGGGGCCGTCACGCTCGGGACCGGTCTGTTCTTTGGATTGGCCTTCGATCCCGCCAACTCGGACCTGGACGTGGGCGGATACTCCTCGCCCGTCGTCGACGTGATCAACAAGAACACCACCGCGGTCGCGAAGACCCTCACGACCAGCCAGCTCGTCCTCTTCTTCGTCTACGATCCGAGCGCGAAAGCGATGTTCGGCGCCGGCGCGACGAACGCGTCGACCAAGAGCCTCCTCTACGAGATCAGCTCCGGCAACGCCCTGTCCTCGGTAAAGGTCGGCGCGGAAGCGGTCGCGTTCGCCTACGACCCGGTGGACACCTACGTGTACGTCGCGAACATCGGGTCCGACTCGCTCGACATCGTGAGCTGAGGATCCGCGGGTGATCCCCGGGGCGGGGTCACGTCGGGAAGTCCCTGCGGCCGGCGACGCTCGGGCCGGTCACTGGGGAGTACTCGACCGGCGGAGGGCCGCCGGGTCCTGGGCCCGTGAGCGACGAAGTGGCGTCGTCGAGGAGGAGGCTCAATGCCGCCTCCCGGGCCCAGTGACCGGGGAAGACGCTGGGTCCGCTCGAGTTCTCCCCGGCGGCGGCCGTCGCGGCGCGCTCGGGTCCTCCGATCTCCCCGCCGTTCGGATCGCCCGGCGACTTGACGGAATTCACTTGCGTCGTCAGGGCCAGCAGGGAGGAGGGGGCCGAGTCGAACGAGTGGTTCCAGGCCACGATCTCGAAGTAGTACCGCGTGCCGGGCCGCAGGCCATCGACGACGACCGACGTGTCGAGCCCCACCGAGATCGTCCGGTGGAGCGCCGTCTTGTCGGTGCCGACGTGGACGGTGTAGTTCGTGACGTGCCCCTTGGCCGCGTGCCACGCGATCTTTACGGACGACGTCTTGACGTCGACCGAGTGGAGGTCCCCCGGGGCGTCCGGAGCGAATTGGGGAAGATCGTCCCGGATGCGGCTCAGCTTCCCGACCGAGGCCCCCAGATCGGTGAACTTCGTGGAGTTGGCGAGGTCGACCAGCGTCAGGTTGTCCGGGGACTCGCGCCCGAGCGAGACGTAGTCGACGTTCGAGAACGTGCTGGAGCGCGCGAGCTTCACGTCCACGCCGCGCAAGAGGAACCCGGTGCTCCGCCCCGCGATCTCGATCCGGTCGTCCCGCCAGGTGTTCGACGGGACATGGAGGACGAACGGGTCGAG
>JASHUJ010000091.1 GCA_030040035.1 Thermoplasmata archaeon | reverse complement strand
AGGCACGCAGGGACACAGCTATCTAGGCGACGAGGTGAACCGAGCGCCGTGAACTCCGAACGTCCCCGAATGCTCGTGCTCGGGCTCGACTCCGTCTCACCGTACCTCCTGTTCGAACGTTTTCTCCCCCAGATGCCCCGGATGCGGGCGCTGCTCGAACGCTCCAAGTACGGGACGCTGCGGACGATCGATCCCCCCATCACGGTCCCTGCGTGGGCCGTAATGTTCTCGGGGGTGGACCCGGGCACCCTCGGCATCTATGGATTTCGCCACCGGCACCCCGGCAGCTATCTCAACCAGTACGTGCCGACCTCGAAATCGCTCCTCGAGCCGATGGTCTGGGACTACCTGTCCCGCGTCGGTCGACGGGTGTGCGTGATGGGGATGCCCCCCGGCTATCCTCCGCCGCACGTGAACGGCGTGTACGTCTCCGACTTTCTGACGCCGGAGCACCCGAAGGAGTACGTCTTTCCGCCGTCGACCCAGGCCGACCTCGAGCGGGTCACGAACGGCTACTCGTTCGACGTCGTCTTCCGCGCGGGCGATCGGGACCGGGTCGCGCGCGAGCTCTTCGAGATGACCAAGAAGCACTTCGCCGCCGCCCGCTACCTCTGGGCCCAAGAGAAGTGGGACCTGTTCGCGATGCACGAGATCGGTCCAGATCGGATCCACCACGCCTTCTGGAAATACTTCGACCCCCACCACCCGCGCTTCGAGTCGAACGCGGCCTTCCGGGCCGTCGCGGAAGACTACTACCGGATGCTCGACCAGGAGATCGGTTCTCTCCTCGACCTGGTGCCGCCCGACGTCAAGATCGTCTTCGCCTCCGACCACGGCAGCCAGGCCATGGCGGGCTGCTTCTGCGTCAACGAGTGGCTCATCCGGCAGGGGCACCTCGCGCTCAAGGGACCCCCACCGGCGCCCGGAACCCCGATCGAGAAGGCCGCGATCGACTGGTCGAAAACCCGGGCTTGGGGCGCCGGGGGCTACTACGCCCGCATTTTCCTGAACGTGAAGGGGCGCGAGCCCGAGGGCGTCCTCGACCCGTCGGCGGTCCCCGCGTTCGTCGACCAGCTGACGCGCGAGTTCGCCTCCGTGCGCAAGCCGGACGGCCAGCCCCTCGGCGCGGAGGTCAAGGTGCCTCGCGCGATCTACCACCAGGTGCGAGGGGATGCGCCCGATCTGATGGTCTATTTCGGCGGCTCGGCCTGGCGGTCGGCCGGGACGATCGGCTACCGCACCTTGTTCCTCGAGGAGAACGACACGGGGCCGGACGACGCCGTTCACTCGTTCGACGGCATGTACGTGGTGGTGGACCCCCGGAGCGGCGCCGGGGCCCCAGGCCCGGCGCGTCAGTTGATCGACATCGCCCCGACGCTGCTCACGTACTTCGGGATCCCCGTGCCCTCCACCCTCCAAGGCACCGCGATGCCGGACTTCCTCTGAACTCGGCGTCGGATCCGACCGCGGGTCGCGGTGCGGATTCCGCGGTCCTCGCTCTCAATCCCGGGGCGATTCCCGGACCCCCGGAGGCCCCGAAACTGCGGCGATCCGTGGTTCCCGGCTCGCCGGCCGGTTCGTTGCCTCGCCGAGCCCCGGGAGGGCGGGTCCGCCGCAGTTCTCGCGAGGGAGCTACCGAGGCCGCGGCAAGATTGATAGGGGAGACCGTCTCCCCCCGAGCCGACTGATGATGGCGAGGAGTGGCTATTGTCTCTGGTTCACGGGGCTCCCGTCGGCGGGAAAGACAACGATCGCCCGGGCGGTCACACCGTTGCTACGTGCCCGGGGATGGAACGTAGAGGTCCTCGACGGCGACGAGGTGCGGCAGGGGATCAGCGCGGACCTCGGGTTCGACCGGGCCGGCCGGGAGGCCCATGCCCGCCGGGTCGCGTTTGTCGCCAAGGTGCTGGCCCGCAACGGGGCGATCCCGATCGTGGCCCTCATCTCGCCGTACGCCTCCTCGCGCGCCCACGCGCGCAAGGAGGTCGGGCGGTTCGTGGAGATCTACGTCACGACGCCGCTCGCGGTCTGCGAGCAGCGCGACGTGAAGGGTCTCTACAAGAAGGCCCGCGAGGGGCAGATCCACGAGATGACGGGGATCGACGATCCGTACGAGGTCCCCGAGTCGCCGGAGATCCGCGTCGACACCGTCGGCCGCACACCCGAGGAGTCCGCGCAGTTCATCGTGTCCGAGCTCGAGCGACTGGGTTGGCCGCTCGACCCGTAGCGCGGGCGAACGCCCGACGGCGGCCGGGAGCGGCGCCCGACCTTTGCGGGCCCCGACCGTCGGTCTTATACCTCGACCCCCCAGTTAAATCGGAGGAGTGACGGCGGGTGGATCCACCTTCGGAGCACCGCGCGTCGGCGATCGACTCCCTCGGACGGGGGACGATCGTGATGGTCTTCGGGACCTTCGCCCTCTTGCTGCTCAACTTCATCGGCCGCGTGTACATCGCCCGCCACCTCTCGGTCACCCAGTTCGGCGACTTCAACCTCGGGCTCGCGCTCACCGGCCTCCTCGCCCTGGTCGCGCTCGTCGGGCTCCACCAGGCGATGGCCCGAACGATCGCCGAGAACCCGGACCCGGCGCTGCGCCGGCGGATCATCCGATGGGCCGCCGCCATCACCGGCGTCACCGCGTTCACCTCCTCCGCGCTCGTCTTCTACTTCGCCGGGTCGATCGCCTCGTTCTTCGACCCCGCGCAGAGCGGCCCCCTGACCCTCGTCTTCCAGCTGTTCTCGGTCACGGTCGGGCTCACGCTGCTCTGCACGTTCCTCGCGTCGATCTTCCAGGGGTTCGAGGACACCGTCCCGAACGCCTGGCTCAATCAGGCGGTCCAGCCGGCGGCGTTCGTCGTCTTCGTCTTCGTGTTCTTCTACTTCCACCTCGACCTCGAGAGCGCGCTACTCGCCTGGACCGCTTCGTACGGCGTCACGTTCGTCGCGCTGCTCGTCTACTCGATCCGCCGCCTGCCGAAGCACCTCCCGCGGGGGCCGCTCCCGCACCGGGACCTCCCGCCCGGCCTCCTGGGCCTATCCTTCGCGCTCTGGGGCGTCACGACGCTCACGTTCGTGACGGCGTACGTCGACACGCTGATCCTCGGGGTCTTCTGGCCCGAGCTCGACGTCGGGATCTACTCGGCGGTGATGACCCTGGCCCGCCTCATCCTCGTCGTCAGCGCGGCCGTGACGTACATCTTCCTGCCGGTCGCGGCCCGCCTCACCGGCGTCGGCGACACGAAGACGCTCGGCGAGACGTTCGTGACGACCACCCGGTGGATGATGGTCTTCACCGTGCCGATCTTCCTCATCTTCGCGATCCTGCCGACCGACTCGATCACGACCGTCTTCGGGCCCAATTACGTCGGCGGAGCGGAAGCGCTCGTGCTGATCACGGTCGGGGCCCTGATCTCGATCCTCTTCGGCCCGGTCAACGCCGCGCTCGCCGGCGCCGGCGCGACGCGGCCGCTCCTCATCTCGACCGGGATCTCCGCGCTCTCGAACATCGTCCTGAGCCTCGCGCTGATCCCGAAGTACGGGCTCATGGGGGCGGCGATCGCCTGGACGGTCGCCCGGGTCCTCTACCCCGCGACGGCCTCGCTCGCCTTCTGCTGGCGGGTCGGGATCCAACCCTTCCACCGGTCCCTCGTCTATCCGCTCACCCTGTCGCTCGCGGTCGGGATCCCGCTGTTCGTCGGGATCCTCTTCGTCCCCCACCCGTACTGGATCGTCTTCCCGCTGTACTTCGTCGGGGTCGCGCTGTGCATCGGGGCGGTGCTCGTGACCCGGAGCGTGGAGGAAGGGGACTTCGTCGCCTGCCGGGCCGCCGAGCGGCTCGTCGGCCGACCGCTCCCCTGGCTCCGCCACCTCCTGGAACGCTCGTTGCCGACGCCGCGGGAGGTGAGCGATGGGCCCCCCCTCTCCTGAGCCCCGCCGGCCGGACGTCCTCGTCCTCGTGATGGACTGCGTACGGGCGAGCGAGTTCCCGGGCAGCAGCGCGGACCCGGTACCGATGCCCTTCGCGGGACGCCTCCGGGCGGAGAGCGTTGTCTACCCGCAGGCGGCCAGCGTCGCTCCGTGGACGCTCCCGTCGCACGCCAGCATCTTCACCGGCCTCTACCCGTGGGAGCACGGGTGCCACGGAAAGGGGAGCCTCCGGCTCGACCCGCGCGTCGGTCGGCTCGCGACGACCCTCGCCCGTGGCGGCTACGCCACCGCCTCGATCTCCGCCAACCCGATCATCAGCCCCAACTACGGGCTCATCGACGGGTTCGACTATTCCGCCTGGGGCGAGTGGTGGGAGCAGGTGCACCGGTGGCGGGCCGAGCCGACCCACTCGGCCCGGGGGGGCGGCAACGGTGCCGCGACGATCGAGGACCTTTCCGCGCGCGACCGCACCACCCGGCAACTCAAGCTCGTCCTCCAGCGCCTTCCCGCCGCGCTCTCGCTCGTCGACGGAGTCGGTCGTCGGATCGCCGATCCGCAGGGAAAGTTCGTCGGGAAGGCGAACCCCTGGATCGAGCCCACCCTGCGCGCGTGGCTCGGCGCTCAGCCCCGCGACCGCCCCACGTACTGCTTCATCAATGTGCTCGACGCCCACGAACCCTACTTGCTCGACCCGACGCAAGCGGCCTCGGTCGCGGAATGGTGGCGATCGATGCGCTTCGGGCAGGACGCGCTCGCCGTGCTCGCCCCCGCGCACCTGCCGCCGGAGAACATGGCGCGCATGCACGCCCTCTATCGGGACGCGATCGCGACGATCGACCGTCGGCTCGAGCGGATCGTCTCGATCTATCGCGAGGCGGGACGGTGGGACAACACGCTCCTGGTGCTCACGAGCGACCACGGCCAGGGGTTCGGCGAACACGGGATGGTCTGGCACGGGGTGAGCACGGAGGAGGAGATGCTCCGCGTGCCCCTCTGGGTCCGCTTTCCCGGAGCGGAGCGGGGCGGTGCGGTGGGCCGCGGATGGGCGACCCCCATGGACGCCGCGCCGACGATCCTCCGGGCGGCCGGTCTGAGTTCGGACCGGGCGCTCTCGGGAGTGCCCCTCCAGGCCCTCGTCGACGATCCGCGCGATGTGCCCCTGCTCGCCGCCGGTGACGGGACCGAGTGGAATCGCCCGCTCATGGCGCATCTTCCGCCGCAGCGCCAGAAGGACCTGAACGTATTCTCGATCGCCGCGTACCTCGGCTCGACGAAGATCGTCGTCGATGCCGTTTCCGGGGCGGTTCGGGGCTGGAAGCTCGACGCTCCCGTTCCGGAGCCCATGCGCGACTCCGAGCTCCAAGCGACCGAGCTCGAACCGGTCATCGCGGCGGCCCGCCGGGCGGCGGGTGCCCTCGTCCACCCCAGCGCACCGGACGTGACCGAGGACGTCGACGAGCGGCTCCGTTCCTGGGGCTACGGCTGATTGATCCGAAGCGCCGTCGGCTAACCGGCGACCGGTCTCGCCGCTCGCCCGGTACCGATCCGACCGGTCTCAGCTCGACGGCGGAGGGGTCGGACCGCTCGAACCTGCACCCGAGGCGCTCGATCCTTTCACGGAACGGCGGCGCGCCAAGTAGACGACCGACATCACGACGGCCGCCGCGACCACCGCGATCAGCGCCCATACCCAGAAGGGCCATCCACTGGGCGAAGAGAGGGACGATCCGCCGCCCTTTCCGCCGCCCGAACCGCCCCCCCCGCCCGGGGTGGAGGAGAATGTGATCTGGACCGAGACGTTCGAGCCGCTGACAGTGACGGCACCCGCGGCCGGGTTTGGCGAGAAGCTGCTCGTGTTCGCGACGGTGTAGTCGTAGGTGCCGTTCGGCGCCGTGAGTTGGATGCTCTCGGCCGAAGTGGTGGCGTGCGTGCCCGCGAGGGTCACCGACCAGAGGGTCTCGTTGGGGAGGCCGGTTTCGTTGAACTGGATCGTGTAGAGAGCTTCTGAGAAAGTGATAGCGATGTTCACCGGCAATCCGTCGACTGTCACTTTCCCGCTCGCCGGCGAGACTGCGTAGTCAACCACGGGGCTCACATTGTAGTAGTAAATCCCGTCGTTCTCGAAGAAGGCAATCGTGCCGCCCGAGGACGAGCCGGCGGTCCCATTGAGGGTGACCTGCCACGGGCTGCCGGAGGGGAGGCCGCTCTCCGTAAAGTCGATCGCATAAGGGGGCGCGGCCGCGGTCCCGACGACGCTCACGTTGTCCGTCGCGGCATTGGCCACGTAGGCAAGGCCCTGCGAAGCCACGAAGCTGACGCCCACCGGGAACGTGCCAACGTTGACCCGAGCGACAACCGAGTCAGTCGACCCCGAGATCACTGCGGTCTGGTTCGACAGCTCGTCGGCGACGAGGATCACGTTCGTCGTGTTGTCGTAGGCGAGGCCGGTCGGGCCGGCGCCGACGTCCGTGATGGTCGAAACGACGGCGTCCGTCGTCGCGTTGATCACGCTGGTGCTGTTCGAGAGGAGATTGTCCACGTACACGTCCCCGTTCGAGGTGTCAACGGCCACGCCCATCGGGGCCGCCCCGACGCCGACGTTCGCCGTGACGGCATCCGTCGCAGCGTCGATGACCGTGACGTTGTCGGACTTCGCATTCGCCACGTAGACCGAGTCGGTCGCAGCGTCGAAGGCCGCCGCGATCGGTTCGACGCCCGCGGGAATACTGGCCGTGACCGAGTGGGTCGCGCCCGCTATCACGCTGACGTTGTTCGAGCCCTCGTTGGTCACGAAAATCGTGTCCGTCGCTGCGTCGAGAGCGAGCCCGACCGGTTCGAGTCCGACGCCGACAGTCCACTTTACGCGCTCGGTAGAGGTGTTGATGACCGAGAGACCCCCGCTGATCGAATTCGCGACGTAGACCGAGGAGGTAGCGTTGTCGTACACCGCCCCCGTCGGATTGAATCCTACTTCGATGGAAGTCACGGGCTTATCGGTGGAGGTTGAGACGACACTGACGTTGTTCGACTCGGAGTTCACGACGTAAATGTTGCCGGTCGCGGAGTCGAACGCCGACGAGACAGGGTCGGAGCCCACGCGGAACGTGGCGTGCACTCCGTAGATCAGGGAGGTGGATGGCGAAGAGCCGGCCGAGTGTGAAGGCACCGCCCCAGTCGATGTAGCCGAGACACGGAAAGCCGCAGGGAGTCCACCGGGCGC
>JASHUJ010000090.1 GCA_030040035.1 Thermoplasmata archaeon | reverse complement strand
TGGAGGAGGGGGCCCGGATCCTCGAACACGTGGTCCCGCACCAGGCGAGCCCGCAGCTCGGCGGACTCGATGCGCGCGAGGGTGACCGGGCCGGCTCGGACCGAACGCCGGTGGTCCGAGGCGTCGACGAGGTCGGCCAGGACGCGGGCCACGGTGACCTCGTGGGGACCGAGCTGGAGCGTCGGCAGCTCGTTCACGCCTTCCTCCCGAGCGCTGGGGCGAGGGAGCCCCGCTCGATCTGCTCGACCCGCTGACGCAGCACCGCCATCCGGACCGACCAGGGCGCGCCGGTTTGACGGCTGTCGGCCCGTCGTTGTCGCCCGAGCGCGAGCGCACCCTCCAGCCGGGCGACGACCTGGTCCAGCTGCTCGTGCACGTCCGCCGAGAGTCCGTTCCACGACCGGTCGATGCGATCGCGCAGGTCGCTCGAGAGACGCCCGGCTTGGGCGTCGAGCTCGTCGGCCACGAGGGTGGACAACCGGCCGCGCAAGCGCCGCCGCATCACGCCCGACGGAAGGAGCAGTGCGGTTTGCCCGGCGACCGTACCCTCGTACAGTCGTTCGATGCGATCGGTGTAGCGCACGGGGTCCGCCAAGTGGCCAGTGACGGAAAGGACGGGAAGATCGACCGAGTACTCCCGGGCCACGACCGTCGCGAGCTCGAAGAGCCAGCCTTCGAGCCGGGTCCGGAACGTGCGCGCGACGTGCTCCATCTCGTCCGTGCAGGTGGCGACGAGGGAGGACCGCACCTCGGCGACGGTCTCCCCTACCCGTCGTTGGAGCTCCGCCTCGAACCGGCGGACCGTCGCCGACGCGGATCCGCCCTTCTGCTCGGCGAGGTAGCGATCGAGCCCGGCCGCGAGGGAAGGTCCCCGGGGCGCGAGGAGTTCCCCCGCGCGGCTCGCCATCGACCTCGAAAGTACGTCGACTTCCTCCCGGAGCATCGCCTGCGTCGCCCGGTGTTCGACCCGGATCTCGCGGATCCCCTGGTCCAAGGCGGCGAGACGACGGTCGAACTCGTCCTGCGTCATCTGGTCGGCGTTCAGGGCGAGATCGATGAGGCCGCGCAGCTGTCCCGAGAACTGTCGGACCCGTTTCGCCCGGACTTCGCGGACGCTCTCCGTCCGGTCGGTATCGACGAAGGCGCGCAGGTCGCCCCACAGGTCGGCGATGCCCGAGCGACGTACGAGCTCGGGATCGCCTTGCCGGGCGCCTTCGAGCGCGACCCGCGCCGACGCCCGATAGAGCCGGATCGAGGGGAACCCGCAGCGCTGGGTCAGGATCCCGTGGAGGTAGCGCTCGAGTTCCGCGAGGTCGTCGGCCGGGACGAGGTCGGCTTTGTTGAGGACAAAGAACAGTCGCGCGGCGTAGCGGGACGCCTCGGCGAGGAACGCGATCTCGTCCGCGGTGATGGAGGGATCCGGGGACAGGACAAAGATCGCCGCATCGACGTGCGGGAGCAGCGCCCGAGCGGCCGCGGTGTTGGCGTCGTGCGGGGAGCCGATCCCGGGAGAGTCCACGAACGTGATGCCGTCCGTCCAATCGGGCAGCGGCATCGAGATCTCGACCCGGGCGATCGCGCGACGGTTCCCGGGGTTCTGCTGCTCGCTGACATAGTCCGGGATCTCCGTGAGCGCCACCGGTCGGGACCGGCCGTCGGGCTCGACCACCCGGGCCCCCTCGGGACCGCGCACCAAGTGGGTCGCCACCGCGGTCTGGGGCAGGATCCCCATCGGAAACACCTCCGCGCCAGCGAACGCATTGAGGAGGGTCGATTTCCCGCGCTTGAACTGGCCGAGAACGGCCACCGTGAGCGCGCCGCGGGCGAGATCAGCGTCCGCCCGTCGGATCTCCGCCCGGAGCGAATCCAGGCCGGCGTCCGCGGCGATCTCCTCCAGCTCGTGGAGGGGCGACGAGATGCTGACGGGGTCGACCGTGCCGGCGAGGGGCGACATGGGAGTCCACCGTAGGAGCCATCATCCGCAGGGCGGCGGTTCCGGCGGGCCCCATCGCCGAATCACCACTCGGTTCGAAGTTAGATATTGTTTGCTGTCGTCCGGCGCCCGCCGGTGCCCTGGGAAGCGGGTCCGGGATCCTCGGGCCGCATGATCAGGACCCTGCGCTCGGACGGATACGATAGGTGATCGGGACGTACCCGTAGCGGTTCGCGCTTCCCCGTTCCTCCGAACGGTCCATGGCGCGGAGCTCTGCCTCGCGGAGGATCGACTCGAACGCGGCCTGCGTCAGCAACGTCCGACGGCCCCAGAAACTGGCCCGGTGGAGCCGGAACGCTTGGTCGCCGCGGACGAACATCGGACTCGCGCTCAAGTCCCGAAGCACGAAGCCGCGTCGATCGGACCAGCCGATGTCCTCGTGGGCAGAGGGCGAGTACACGAGGTGCAAGCCGGCGTTGTCGATCGTCAGCGCCGACGCACCGCGACGCAGGCGGGGGATCCCGGTGACTCCGAGACCGAGCACGGCAACGATCCCGGCGGTCAACGCAAGATCGGTGAGTCGAGTACCGGAGGAGGCTTCGATCGGAGAGGAGGATCCGCCGCCGGATTCGAAGAGACCGAGGAGCGCGACCCCCAACGAACCGAGGATCACGAGAACGTAGGCGAGGCGCGGCAGCTTCCAGGCGCGATCCGCCGCGACGAGACCCCTCAGATCGAAGGCGAGGTCCCGGGACGCCGGCCCGGAGAAGCGGCCGACCGCCAGCGGTTCCCGCGTCAACGAAACCTCCCGGAGGGGAGATCACGTCGGCCGGGAGGGGCCGACCGTCCTCGTCCGGGCCGGCGAGGCATATCGCTCCGCCGCGTCCGCCACGTCCGGGTCCGGCGGGATCACGATCTTGTGCCCGCCCAGGTCGAGCGTGCGGAGTGCCGCTTCCAGCGCGCGGAGCCGGCGCACGAGCAGCTCGTTGTCCCGCACCGCCTGGTCGCAGATGACCGACAGACGGGATTGCTCCCGAGCGTAGAGCGTGAGCCGTTGCTCCAGCTGGCGGATCGTCTCCCGCGGCGAGCCCAACGCGATCGACGGCCGCTTCGCCGGGGCGTCGGGGGAGGGGAGGAGGGGGACGACAGCTCGAAGCCAGATCCAGAATCCCTTCAGCCCGACCTCGTCGACATCGACCCAGGCTCGCAGCCGACGACGTAGGTCCGGGGGGACGACCGGCTCGTCCTCCTCCTCCGCGCCTCGCTTTCTCGACTTGGCAATCACGTAGCCCAGCACTGCCGCGCCCCTCAGGGGTCATCGGCAGCGTGCTGCAGTTCGCGTCCGCGCCATGCGGACGACGGCTGACCCCACAGCCGCCCGAGGGTCAGCGCCCGGACTATATCTCAGGTGCTGGCGCTCGCGCTCTCGTAAACTTCTACTATGTGAAAATCGAGCGACACTGTCTCACGGTCGAAACCATGGCGGATTATCTGCCGAACCCGTGTTCCCCTGCCACATGGCAAGTCCTGCCACGGCAGATTCGTCGAGTCAGGCGGTAGAGAAAAAGGACCCGTTCTGGGCGCCCGCGACGGTCGTCGGGCTGTGCGGTTTCGGCACCACGACGATGATCGCGGGGATGGGCATCGCCTCGGAAGGGGTCAACTGGGGGGTCGACAACGGCGCGGTATTCCCGATGGCCCTCGCCTTCGGGGGCAGCGCGCAGTTCATCGCGGGGGTCATCATGCTGCGCCGCGGGGAGATCTTCCCCGGCTCGGCATTCTGCGGGTACGGCGCCTTCTGGTGGGCGTTCACGCTGTTCTTGAGCGGTCTGACCGGGGACAAGGCGTTCGGCGCGACCGCGCCTTACGATATCGCCTGGTTCATGGTCGTGTGGGCCCTCTTCACGCTCACCTTCGCGATCAACTCCCATTATCACGGCGCGGGCATCGCGTTCATCTTCTGGACGCTGGTCATCGCGTTCGTCCTCCTCGCGGTCGATTTCGGGATGATCGGCGCGGGGCACACTCCGTCCAACGGGCTGTGGGAGGCGACCGGGATCGACACGTTCATCTGCGGCTTCGCGGCCTGGTACGTGGCGACCGCGTTCATCACGGCGCAGCACCACGCCGGAAAGAAGGTACTCCCGTTCTAGAGTTCGAGCGGAGGTCCTCGCCCAACCCATTCCCCGCGAATCGAGCGACGTCGGCGGATGGCACCTTCGGGCTCACGCCGGTACGAACGCCCGCACCCGCACGGCCACGCGGTCGGGGGCGTAGACCGGGAGGAAATGTCCGACATCGGGGATTTGCTCGAAGCGGAGACCGGGAGCGATCGCCTCGGCCCGCGGGGCGTCGAATCGGGGTCGCGCGGATCCCACGTACAAGGTAGGGGCCGCGATCTTCGCCAGCGTCACCTCGGGCCGGAGCCGGTCGATCTGCTCCGGTAGGAATCGGAGCACCGCGTCCGGCGCCGCGCAGATCCCGTTCACGATGGCACGGCAGCGATCGTCGCGTTCGGCGGGCTCGAAGAAGGACTCGGTCAGGAGGCCCGCGAGCCGAGCGCGGAAGTCCGGGAGATCGAGCCAGCCCCGGATCGTCCGCTGGCCCTCGAGCGTCGCCGCCGACATCGGAAGGCTGCCGTCGAGGTTGACGACCGCCCGGGGATGGATCCGGCCCGTGCTCGCCGCGATCAGCGACAGGACGCCGCCCATACTGTGCCCGATGAGGACGGGACGATCGAGCTCCCGAGCTCGAACGAAGCCCACGATCTCGTCGGCGTAACTCTCGAACCCCGGCCGGAACCCGTCGAGCGGAGTACGGCCGTGGCCCGGCAGGTCGGGTCGATAGATCTCGTATCCCGGGCCCAGGAGGGCGGACATCGCCCGGAACTGGCTCCCCTCGCACCCCCAACCGTGGACGCACACGACCGGGACCGGGCCCGACCCCGAACGCTCGAATCGCATCTGCCCCTCCTGGGAAGACCGGACTTTCAATGGTCTCGTTCGGCGCGCGAGGCCTCCTCGCCCGTGAAGTTCACCAAGGGAAACGGGGGCTAGCCTCGCGCGGGAGGGGCGGGCCCCGCTCCTCGGCGCCGGACGATCTGCACCGGATTCCCCTCGGGGTCGGCGACCCATGCGGCCCGGAGTGTTCCGGCGAAGTCGTGGGGAGCCGCGAGCGAGGGGGCACCCCGCTCCACGAGCCAGGAGTGGGCCGCGTCGACGTCGGCCGTCCACAGGACCACCTCGCCACGGGGCGGCCCGCCGCCCCCCGACAACCCGTGTACGCGCTCGAGCGCCTCGAGGGTGGAAACGCCGAGATTCAGCGGACCGAGCTCCAGTTCGACGTGCTCCGCGGGACCGTCCTTCGGGGCGCGGAACGTCTCCTGGAATCCGAGGAGGTCCCGGTAGAACCCGAGGGCGGGGCCCAGGTCGTGGGCGTAGACGTCGTAGAGATGGTTCTTGAAGGTCGGTCGGGT
>JASHUJ010000089.1 GCA_030040035.1 Thermoplasmata archaeon | reverse complement strand
CGGGATTATCGCGACGGGATGCGCGCCCTCTGGTTCGATTACCAGCTCATGGCCTTCGACCCGATCCGCACGGACCCCGAATTCCACGCGATGCTCGAGCGGCTCCACCTCCCGGACTCGATGGGCCCGACGACAGTCGATCCCGCCGGCGCGAGCCCACCGGGGTCGCACAACTCGGGATAGGACGGAGGGGAGCTCGGCGGCCGACGCACCATGACGACGCGGGGAGGGCTCTCCGATCGGGCGGCGATGCTCGGTCAGGTACCGCTCTTCGCGGGACTGGACCGTTCCCACCTCGAGGCACTCGCGACGCGGGCGGCCGAGCGAACGTACTCCCGGGGGGTGGCCATCGTCCGCCAAGGGGAGGAGGGTCTGGGGTTCTATCTGGTCCTGAACGGTACCGCGGACGTTCTGCGTTCGGGTCGGCCGGTGGCTACGCTCCTGCCGGGTCAGTTCTTCGGCGAGAGCGCGTTGCTCAAGGCCCAACCGAGAACGGCGGATGTCCGCGCTACGTCCGAGGTGGATTGCTTGATCCTCGACCGCCAGTCGTTCTGGGCGGTGCTGGGGATCGACCCGGACTCGGACCGGGGGAATTTCGAAGCGATCGTCGATCGATTGCGGTCGCCCCACGCGAACCTGACCGAGTGACCGGCTCCGCCCCTCCGACCGGACGGGACGTCGCGGAGGCGGAGCTCATCGACGGACGGCGGTTTCCGACTCCACCGGAAGAGTCGACATCGATGGCTCTTCCTCGGAGGCAAAGGGCGGTTTCTTCCGCTTCGACACCACCGAAACGAGCACCGCGATCACGAGGACCATCAGGCCGACCACGACCACCGCCCCGACGATCGGGTAGATCACGGTACCGAAGCCACCGCCGGATCCTCCGGCAGTCCCGGCCGATATCGAAGGGGGGACGACCGAGGGCGCACCTCCAAAGACGGTCACATAGCCCGCGGCGCGGTAACCCGGGTCGTCGTCCACGGTCACGAGGTAGGAGTACGTCCCGTTCGGCTCCCGGAACGAGATCACCGGAGCGGTGGTCGTCTCGGAGACGGAGCCGCTCGGCTGAACGCTCCCGAGCCCAACGTCGACGCCGACCAGGCTGACGGACCACGGCGTATCCGCGCTCGTGCCGTTCGGGACCGAGAACGTCAGCTGGTACGTAAACTCGAACGCGATACCTTCGGCGACCGGCACCCCGGCCACGGTGACGTTGCCGCGCGACGGCTCGCCGGTCCAGTTGGCGAGCGAGGGGATCGAGAACGCGTAGGTGTCGTTCGGCTCGGAGACCTCGATCCACGCGCGAGAGTCGGAGGTCACGGAATTGCCGCGGAACAAGAGGGACCAGGTCGTTCCCGACGGAAGTCCCGACTCGGTGAAGTTCACCGGGTAGGTTCGGGCCGTCGTGATAGTGAACCCGATGGAGACATTGACCGGAGCCCCGGACACCGTCACCGAACCGCTCGTCCGGTTGGCCGCGTAGCCCGGTACCGCCGCGATGGTGAAGCCGTACGTTCCGTTGGTCGCCGGAAAGGAGATCCACGGAGTGGTCGAGTTGTCGGAAATGGCGCCCAGCGTGGCGGACCAGTTCGTCCCGATCGGAAGGCCCGACTCGGCGATCGTGACGGGGTAGAGCAGCGCAAAGGCGACCGGGACGTCGACACTCGCACCGATCACGACGATCGTTCCCGCCCCCGGATTCTCTACATACCCACTGACCGCCGTGACGTTGAACGAGTAGGACCCGTTCTGCTCGTAGAAGACGACCGTGGACCCGGAGGAACTCTGGACGGTGCCGTTCAACGTCGCCGACCAGACCGTTCCGCTCGATAGGCCGGTCTCATTGAACGTGACCGGATAGGACGAGGGCGGGATGGGGGAGAAGGCGATCATCTCGTTGATAGCCGCCCCGTGGACCGCCACGTCGGCCGACTCAGGATTCGCGACGTAGCCGGGGAACGGGCCCACGGTGAAGGGATAGCTGCCGTTCGTCTGGTTCGCGAAGTCGATCGTCGGGGTCGCCGACGCATTGACCGTTCCGTTCAGCGTCACGGACCAGCTCGCGCCGCTGGGTAGGCCGGACTCCGAGAATTCCACGCCGTAGGTGACCTCGCTGAAATGGATCGGTGGGGCGCTCGCCGGGCCACCCTCGACAAGAATCTGGTTCGAGTAGGAGCTCGGGGCGTAGGTCGGGTCGCCGGTCGCGATCGAGTAGGAGTAGCTGCCGTTCGTAAGGTTCGTGGTGAGGCTGGCTCCCGCGCCGGTCCCGACGAGCGAGGGCCCGCGCGAGACGTTCACGTACCACGACGCCGAGGGCGGGAGTCCCACCTCTTGGAACGTGGTCGCATAGACGACGACCCCGAAGGTTATGGCGGGCGCGCTCGCATTGGATCCGTCGACCGAGACGCTGGACGAGTAGTAGCTCGGCGCATACGTCGTGTCGTTCGTGGCCACGGTAAAGTTGTACGTTCCGTTGGGTAAGCTGGCGGTCAGGACCGTGGTAACCCCGGTGGCGTTCAGGGACAAGCTTGCGGACGAAGAGATGTTCGCTGGTATGGTCACATTGACGAACCAGACAGCGTCGATGGGCAGACCGGACTCGCTGAACGAGACGGTGTAGTTTCCGCTCGGTTGCTCCCCTGTCGACGCGAGGGACGGCCCAGACGAGCGGGTCCCGAACGCCGCTGCGATGGTGCATCGATCGGGGGGTCGGACCGGCTCGGGAAGCGCGCTCAGCGCCGAGCTTACCGTCGGGAGTGCTACGATCGCGACGATCGCCACCGCCCAGATACCGAGCGCGG
>JASHUJ010000011.1 GCA_030040035.1 Thermoplasmata archaeon | reverse complement strand
GCGAACGAAGCCGGTCACACGATCTGCATCGCGCGGACGGCCCAGGAATGGGCGAAGCACCCGCAGGGCCGGTACCTCGCCAGCGAGCCGGTGATCTCCGTCCAGAAGATCGCGGCGGGCGATCCGCAGCCGTTCGGCCCGGGCGACCGGCCGCTCGCGGGTGTCCGGGTCCTCTCGGCGACGCACGCCGTCGCGGGCCCCGTGGTCGGCCGAACGCTCGCCGAGCAGGGCGCCGAGGTCCTCCAGTTCAACCGGGTCAACGACTTCGAGCATCCGTGGGTCTACGACGACGCCAACGTCGGCTTCCGATCCACGTACCTCGACCTGCGGCGCCCGGACAACGTGCTCCGGGCCCGGGCCCTCGTGCGGGACGCGGACGTCTTCGTGGACAACTTCCGCGGTCGCAAGCTCGCGAGCTACGGATTCGCTCCCGAGCAGCTCGCCCAGGGTCACCGGGGGATCGTCGCCGTCACCGTCCGCTGCTACGGCTGGGGCGGGCCGTGGTCGGACCGGGGCGGCTTCGACATGCTCGGCTCGGCGGCCTCGGGCGTCGCGATGGCGGAGGGCGAGGATGGGAAACCGTCGATGCCTCCGACGGCGCTCATCAACGACTACGTCACCGGGTACATGGGGGCCGCCGGGGCGGCGGCGGCACTCTACCGCCGGGCGACGGAGGGCGGCAGCTACCACGTAACGGTCAGCCTCACGCGCGACGCGATGTGGTACCTCTCGCTCGGGCTCGTCCCGCCCGAAGCGCGGACGTTCGCAGAAAATCCGTTCCGGCGGTTCGAATCGTTAGTGACCAAGCCCGCGGAGCTCGCGCCGATCGTGCTGAAGCTCCGGCAGCGGTTGCTCCCCCCCGACGTGATCGAGCGGGACACCCCGCTCGGTCGGGTGCGACGCCTCGCTCCGGCCGTGCAGTTCTCGCGCACGCCCGGCGGGTGGGCCGACCCGATCCTCACTCCGATGGGCGCGGCCGAACCGGCCTGGCGGGGATCGAACGGCGTCTAGTCCGCCACCGGTCGAGCGGCGCGCACCCCGAGGGGACGCCGGGCGGAGCCGCGGGCGGCCGTTTCCGAGGTCGCCGGCCCGAACGGCGCCGGAGCGGGCGGGAGCTCGAGGGAGTATCCCGAACCGATCGACCGCGGGCCAGGCACCGGGCCCACGGACCCGAGGGCGGTCCGTTCGAGCTCCCCGCGGATCGCCCGATCGAACCAGTCCCCGTACGATCGGAATCCCCGCGGCACCTTCCATGTGACCGCGGCCACGCCCGGGATCTCGAGCATGTCCCGAGCGACGCTATCGATGGAGGCCGGCGAATCGACGAAGCTGAGACCCGCGACCGTATCGAGGTCCCAC
Organism: Thermoplasmata archaeon; assembly: GCA_030040035.1. Lineage (GTDB taxonomy): Archaea > Thermoplasmatota > Thermoplasmata > Lutacidiplasmatales > UBA184 > Lutacidiplasma. The sequence goes on along the minus strand of JASHUJ010000011.1, from coordinate 4,166 downwards.
GACGGCATCCGACCGAACCCGTCGTCCGCGCACGGCACCCACCCCTTGACCCGGGTCCCGAGGGCCTCTTTCACCCGGTAGCGCCAGGACGGGTTCTCGAGCCGAACGTAATAGGTGGCGACCGAGAGCATCCCGCTGTCGCTCGTGAGGAGCCACCAGAGGGCGTGGGAATCGACGAGTCGGTCCCGTCGCCGGGACAGGGTCTTCGGGGTGACGCCGAGCCGCGCGGCGGCCTCCCGCAATCGGATCTCGGGCATCGACCGGTAGAGGGCGACGATCCTCCAGTCGAGGCGGCTGAGCGACTCGAGCGTCTCGGGGACCCAGTACTCCTGGCAGACGAGCTCGGAGGGGTTCGAGGCGATCCGGGCGATCAGGCGGCGCCGCCGGTCGAGCTCCCGGGCGCTGTCGCAGATGACGTAGGCGCGCACCGAGCGCCCGTCCTCGCCGAGGTAGTCGCGCGCGGCGACGACCCCATCGACCATGCGGAGCGAGTCGAACAGGTCATCGACCTGGGCCGGTCCCCGGACGGGTACGTCGATCGTCGCCAGGCTCGCTCCGAAGAGGCGGGGGTTCGGCCACACCTCGTAGCCTTTCCAGAAGCCGCTGTCCTTCCAGCGTTTGAGACGGACCTGGACCCCGCTGCGGCTCCGACCGGTCCGCCGGGCGATCTCGGTCGGCGTGACGCGAGGATCGACTACCGACTCCGAGGCCCAGAACCGGGCCTCGAGCATCAGGAAGAGCGCCCGCAGCGCCGACACGTCGTCGAGGTCGAGGCGCATCCGGTGTCGGAAGGACTCCTAGTCCAAAAGGGCGCGCTCGGGCGCCGACGGACGTTTCCGTTTCGGCCAGTCCGAGAGTGGTATTCGGCTAGTTTCGATGAGGGTCGTTCCACTTCCGACGCCGGATTGGGCCGCGCGTTCTTGGACGCGACCCCGGTCCAAGAGCGAGGTCGGCGATGAAACGTCGAACGAAACTGTGGATCTTGGCACCGATAGTGACGGCGATCTTCGTGGCGGGCGTTGTGGCGACGGGCGCGGCGGCGCATCTGGGCACCGCGTCATCCCAGGCACGTCTTCTGCCCGCGGACACCCCCCCGGTCGTGCCGCTGCCCGGCGCGCACGCGACCGGACTCTCCCAACCGAGCTCGTCCGCGGGCGCCCTGCACTGGAGCCCGGGCCAAGCGTACCCCACGCTGAACGGGCACGCGGCCCCTCCGCCGACCGTAGGGCCCGCGCTGCCCGCCACACCCCCGCCCTCCACGGGCGGCCACTGGTATGCGGGTAGCTACTACGCCGGCAGCTCCTCGGTCCAGTCGTGGCTCCTCACGGAGATCACGGTACCGAGCGCGGAGACCCCGGACGACACCGAGTTCTACTACGTCATCCTCTCGGTCTGGGACAACGGCGGCAGCTACGATCAGATCGGGTTCACGGACGACGACGGGGTCTGGGGACTCGCCTACTCGTACACGACCGGCACGTGCGCGGCCTCCTACGTCTACACGCCGGACGAGCAGTCGCTGACCCCCGGCCAGCAGTATCTGTTCGCCATCACGACGGAGAGCGGGCCCGGAGCCTGGCTCGAGGCGTACACGGTCTCCAGCGCGGGAGCGATCAGTGAGATCTTCGCCCTCCACGCGCCCACGGGAGCGTCCGACCCGGGGCTGGAGATCGAGTACTCGTACTGCGGGGACTACGACTACACCGACTACGAGGAGGTCTACGGGACCACGACGTATACGCAGCCGGATCCCTACGGGGCCCCGGCCGGATTCAACTGGTACTTCCACCTCAACTGCTACGGCACGGACTCGGTCGCCTGCAACACCTGGGCGGACTGGGGCAACTGGCACACGGGCAACGCCCCGCCCGGCACGCACGCCTCGATCGGGAAGTACAAGGGATACCCCGAGATCGTGAACGTCTACAACATCGAGCAGACCAAAGGATGGGAGAGCGGATAGTTCGCAACGTAGTCTGACCCCCCTCGGTCGACGGGCGCTCGCCGAACCGGGCGTCCGTCGGCCGAACCCCTTACCAACCTTTTCCTCCGGGTCCCGAGTTCTCCGCACCGCTCGGAACCCGCTGCGCTGTGGGACTCGGGATCGCGACTCCTCCCTTCCATCCGGTACGGCGGAACTCCTTCCGACGAGCGACCTCGCCCTCGCGGCATCGCGGGGCCCTCCCGGTAAGGTCCGCCCGCGCTCATCGTCCGATCGGACCGCGGGCTTCGCCGGTGAGCCGACCCGCTCCTCGAACGCAAACGGCCATAATCCTCGCCCTCGTGCCTCGGCCGGATGGCGATCGCCCTCCCGCTCCTCGGAGCGCTGTTCTTCGTCTACCTCTTCGCTCTCGCGTTCGGCGAGGCGACGCGCCGGGCCGGTCTGCCGGTGCTCGTCGGCGAGATCCTTGCCGGGATCGTCATCGCGAACCTCGCCATCGGTTCGTTCGACCTCGAGGGCTGGATCGGGCTCAGCTCGGCGTCGGCCCAGGGGGTCGTGAGCCGGGATGCGCTGACCGGACTCGCGGACATCGGCGTCATCTTCCTCGCCTTCTCGGTCGGGCTCGAGGTGCTGCCGTCCGCCGTGCGGCGGTTCGCCCGGCCGTCCGCGCTCACGGCCGCGTTCGGGACGACGGTGCCGTTCGTGCTCGGCTTCGCTCTGATCGTCCTGCTGAAGGGCCCGGGTGCGTGGGCCGCCGCGCTCTTCGTCGGCGTGGCCCTCACGGTCACCTCCCTCACCGTCACCGCCCGCTTCCTGCGCGATCACGGTCTGCTCGACACGAACGAGGCCCATCTCATCCTCGGCGCGTCGCTCATCGAGGACGTGGTCGGCGCCGTGCTCCTGACGATCGTGCTCGCTGTGACCGCGGAGACGCACCACGGGCCGGTCGACCTCGTCTACCAGGTCGCGCTGGTCCTCGGCGGCGCGCTCGTCTTCGTCGTCGTGTTCTTCCGCGTGCTCCCGCCCATCCTTCGCCGGTACGCGGACGTCCGAGGGCCCGCCCCGGCCAGCTCCGCGGCGCGCAATACCGCGTTCGTGCTCGCGATCCTCCTCTGCCTCGGGGCGAGCGCGCTCGCGAACTCGTTCCAGCTCGCGTCGATCGTCGGCGCCCTGCTCGCCGGCATGGCGCTCGCCGAGTTCCGGGATCGCTACGATCTGCGGGTTCGGTTCGGGGCGCTCAACACGTTCCTCGCCCCGTTCTTCTTCGCGTCGATCGGGCTCCTCGTCTCGGTCGGGGAGCTCCTCGCGGTCTGGCCGCTCGCCGCCGCCGTCACCGCCGTCGCGGTCGTGGGGAAGGTCGCGAGCATTCCGGCCGAGGCGCAGCACCTGGGGCGGCGCACCGCGATCCGAGTGAGCGCGGGCCTCGTGCCGCGCGCCGAGGTCGGGATCATCGTCGCGCTCACGGCCTACGGCGCGGGTCTCATCACCGGGGACCTCTACGCGGCCCTCGTCGTGATGTCGATCGCGACGGCGGTCATCGGCCCGATCCTACTGTACCGGGCGTTCCGCGACGCCCCGTCCGGGCCCGAAGGCGGTCCGGAGCCGGCGGGCATCTGAACGCGGTCGCTGGGACCGGAGGTCCCTCCGTGGGGCGTAGGATAAAGACTGAAGAGCAGCATACCGCCTCCGGAACCGAGCCCATGCCGTTCGGGAAGGACGCCGCGCGCGGGGAGGAGCTCCCGGGCGGCGAGCCGGTCGAGACGGCCCAGCTGATCGACCGGATCGAGGAGGAGATCAACCTCCTGGCCCGCAACGTCGACATCCTCGAGAAGCTGTCGAAGAGCCCGCCGATCGGGATCATCCGCCTCAGCGAGGCGCTCCACCTGCCCATCCACAAGACGCGCTACTCGCTCCACCTGCTCGAACGGGAGGGCGTGATCCAACCGTCGGCGGATGGCGCGGTCGTGACCGACAAGGCGCGCGAGTTCTGGTCGAACCTCTCGAGCTCCCTCGACCGGATGACCGAGGTGCTCCAGCATCTGAAGGCCCGGGCCGCCGAGCGGGAGAGCCACCCGTCGCCGGGCCGGAAAGGCTATTAGCGCAATGCCGGCTCGGCGCGCTCGGTGCCGCCGTAGCTCAGTGGCAGAGCGATCGGCTGTTAACCGAAAGGTCAGCGGTTCGAAAGAACGGCGGAGCCCCTCCGTCGGTCCCCAATTCCGCTCGG
>JASHUJ010000088.1 GCA_030040035.1 Thermoplasmata archaeon | reverse complement strand
TCCACGAGCCGGGCGGCCGAAGGAGATGGATACGGGCGGCGGGGGCGAGCCTCCCTGCGCCGGACGCTCGCCGCGGGGCCCGTGATCCCGGTCTCGCCGGACGCGATCGGCCGTTCCCCGTCCTCGACGACGGTGGACTCGCTGGAGAGCCGGGCGCACGCGGCGGAGGGGTTCCGGGCGGCTTGGTCCCGCCGCCTGCTCCGACGCCGCGTCGCGCAGTGGGCGTTCGTCGCGCTAGCGGCGGCATGCCTCGTCGGCGCGCTCGCCCCCTTCGCGAGCGTGCTGTACACGGCGATCCAGTACGGCGGGGCGGAGGTGATCCGCCCGGCGTTCTACACGTCGCTCCCGCCGCTCGGGTGCAACCCGAAGCCCGGGATCACCTGCTCCGCGGGCGGGATCGGGCCCGAGATCCAGGGCACGCTCATCATGCTCGGGATCGGCTCGCTGATCGCCGTTCCCGGCGGGGTGCTCGCGGGCGTCTACCTGTCGGAGTACGGTCGGGGCCGGTTCGCGCAGACCGTAAGCTTCCTGTCCGACGTCATGACGGGGGTCCCGACCATCATCATCGGGGTCTTCGTCTTCTCCCTCTTCCTCTACTTCGACCACTACGCCGCGCTCAGCGCCCTCTCGGGCGGCGTCGCGCTCGGGGTCCTCATGCTGCCGATCGCGATCCGGGCGACCGAGGAAGCCCTCCGGACGGTCCCTCGGGCGCTCCGGGAGTCCGCGCTCGCGCTCGGCTTTCCCCGCCATCGGGTGGCCCTACGGATCGCGCTCGGGAGCTCGCGGGGAGCGCTGGTTACGGGCATGTTGCTGGCCGCCTCCCGGGCCGCGGGAGACACCGCGACGCTCCTCCTGACGGCCGGAGGCAGCGCGTACTGGTTCACCAACCTGAACGCGCAGACGGCCGCGATCACCCCGTTCATCTTCAACAACTTCGGCTCGAACTTCGAGAACCTTCAAGCGGCGGCTTGGGGCGCGGCCCTCGTCCTGCTCGCCATCATGCTCATAATCGGGGTGGGCGCTCGCTTAGTCGTACGCTCCCGGGCGGACGGCGGCGAGGTGGCATAATCGGTGGCCCCGGTCAAGATGGAAACCGAGGGCCTCAACGCGTGGTACGGCCGCCGCCAGGCGCTCTACGATGTCTCGCTGGGCGTCGAGGACGCCTCGGTCACCGCGATCATCGGACCCAGTGGCTGCGGCAAGACGACGTTCCTGCGGTGCCTGAACCGCCTCCACGAGGAGGCCCCGGGCGCCCGGACGGAGGGCACGATCCGGCTGGACGGGGAGGATCTCGGCGGGCAGGACGTGGTCCAGGTCCGTTGCCGGGTCGGGATGGTGTTCCAGAAGCCGACGCCCTTTCCCCACATGTCGATCTACGACAATGTCGCCGCCGGCCCCCGACTCCTCGGCGTGCGGCATCGGGCGGACCTGGACGAGGCCGTGGTGGACGCGCTCCAGCTCGCGGGCCTGTGGGAGGAGGTCGAGGACAACGTCGACGCCCCCGGGACGAGCCTCTCGGGAGGACAGCAGCAGCGCCTGTGCATCGCGCGAGCGCTCGCCGTCCACCCCGAGGTCCTCCTGATGGACGAGCCGTGCTCGGCGCTCGACCCGATCGCGACCGAGAAGATCGAGACGCTCGTGCACGCGCTGAAGCGGCGCGTGACGATCGTGATCGTCACCCACAATCTCTCGCAGGCGACCCGCGTCGCCGACCGGACCGCGTTCTTCTACCTCGGGAAGCTCGTGGAGATCGGATCGACCGAGCAGGTCTTCGAGCACCCGAACGAGCGTCTGACGCAGAACTACGTCACGGGTCGGTTCGGCTGAGCGCCCGGCGCGGCGCTCAGGCCGCCGGCACGGCCGGGACGAGGCGCTGCTCGGCGAGGTAGCGGAGGATCCGGTCCGTGGATTGCGGCACGGAGAGGCGATTCGTGTCCACGATCAGCTCGGGGCGCAACGGCTCCTCGAACGGGTCGTTCACGCCCGTGACCCGGGCGACGCCGCCCTGGGCGGCCCGCGCGTAGAGGCCCTTCACGTCCCGCTCGCGACAGACCTCGATCGGACATCGGAGCCACACCTCGACGAATCGTCCCGCGACCTCGGCGCGCGCGGCCTGGCGCGACGTCTCGTAGGGGGTGATCATCGCGACGATCGCGACGATCCCGTGGCCCGCGAGCATCCGGGCGACGTAGCTCACCCGGCGCGCGTGGAACTCCCGATCCTTCCGGGAGAAGCCGAGCTCGGGGGAGAACATGCGCCGCATCTCGTCCCCGTCGAGGATCTGGACCTTACGCCCCGCCGCGCCCAACCGATCCGCCACGGCGTGGGCGAGCGTGGTCTTGCCGGCGCACGGGAGTCCCTCGATCCACAGCACGAACGACGGAGCCTCGGGGAGCGGGGTCTCGGGCATCGTCGGGGAAGACCTCCCGAGGTAGATAGGCGTAGCCGCCCGCCCCGGACGCTCGGACGGCTACGAGGGAGCCGGGCGCGAGGGCAATTGCGCCCCGTCGAGCCGGGCCCCGTCCGGACCGAACCGGAGCTTCTGCCGGAGGTCGAACCGGATCGTGTCGCCGATCGCGGGCTGCTTCAGCGTCGTGAGGAAGATCCGGCGCCCGGTCGGGTCGCGGCCGAGCACCGACACGAGCTCGCCCTGGCGCTCGGCGACCTCGACGACGATCGAGTAGGGTCCCGCGCCGACGTCGACCCACTCCGTCCGGAAGCCGATCTCGCCCCCGTCGCTCGCGTCCGGCAGGTAGTTCATCGGGTAGTCGCCCACGAAGTCGCCGACCCACCGGGAGACCGGGCGCTCGTAGATGTCGTGGAAGACCCCGATCTGCTCGAACCGGCCCAGGTGGAGCACGCCGGTCCGGTCGGAGAGGCTCTCGGCCTCCTTCTGGTCGTGGGTCACGAAGACGAACGTCTGACCGAGGTCCCGCTGGAGCTTCTTCAGCTCGGCCCGCGCGCTGAAGCGCACCCGCGCGTCGAGATTCGAGAGCGGCTCGTCCAGCAGGAACAGGCTCGGGTTCCGGACGATCGCGCGGGCGAGCGCCACCCGCTGCTGCTGGCCGCCCGAGATCTGCCCCACCCGCCGGTCGAGGATCTCGGTGATCCCGAGCGTCTGCGCGACCTCGTGGACCTTCGGTTCGATCTCCTCCCGCGGGAAGTACTGCATCTTCAGCGGGAAGGCGATGTTCTGGTAGACGTTCATGTTCGGGTAGAGCGCGTAGTTCTGGAAGACCATCGCGACGTTCCGCTTGTTCGGCGGGAGGTTCGTGATGTCCACCCCGTCGACGTAGATGAGCCCCGCATCGACGGTCTCGATGCCGGCGACCATGCGCAAGAGGGTCGACTTGCCCTCCCCCGACGGGCCGAGGATGACGAAGAACTCCCCGGCGTCGACCGTGAGGGACACGTCGTCGGCCACGAGGCGGTCCCCGAAGCGCTTCGAGACCCGGAACAACTCGAGCTTCGCCGTCATCCGCGCACCCCGACGGCGAGGTCCTCGCCCTTGAGATACCGCTGCAGGAAGACCACCAAAATGAGCACCGGCACGGTCGCGATGAACGAGAACGCGACCGCGTAGACCGCGTTGCCGCGGCTCGTCACCGAGTAGAAGATCTCGACCGCGAGCGGCGAATGGACCGGGTTCGACAGGATGAGCGCGAACGTCGACTCGTCCCAGCTGAGCATCCACGCGAGGAGGAACGAGGCGACGATCGCGGGCCGGATCAGCGGCACGAGGTTGCCGAAGATCGCCTGGGGCCGCGACGCGCCGTCCACGCGCGCCTGGTTCTCGAGATCCGGCGGCAGTGCGTGGAACGCGCCCACGAGCAGGAACACCGTGACCGGCAGGGCGAGGAGCTCCTGCGCCAGCGCGATCGAGATCGCGGAGCCGTAGAGGCCGGCCTTGATGAACTGCACCGAGATCGGCAGCGCGATCGTGATCGACGGGAGCATGTTCACGATGAACATCACGGTCGTGAGGCCGTAGGCGAGCCGCGGCGCGAGCCGGCTGAGACCGTACGCGGTGGGAATGCCGATGAGCAGCGCGATCGCGCCTACGAGGAAGGCGATCTCGAGGCTGAAGTACATCGAGGGGAGGAACGGGGAGTTCGCGCTGGTCAAGGCCTGGGTGAGGTTCGAGAGCGTGAACGTCGGCGGGATCAACGGCGGCCGCGGCGAGTAGATCGTGTCGTTGTCCGGCAGGAAGGCCATCAGGAAGATCACGTAGACGGGGAAGAGCAAGAACGCGGAGATGGCGACGATCGCGGCGTACAGTCCGATCGTCGAGCCGGTCCACCGCCGGCGGACGGCGACGGGGGCCGGCGGGCGATCGCGCGCGGCCGCCGGTCCGCCCGAGGGGGCCGCTCCCGCCGCGGGCGTCATCGCCTCGCCCCGAGCGCCAGGACCGCCACGATGAAGATCGCGATGATGCCGAGGAGGACGGAGGCGGCGCTCGCCGCGAGGTAGATCCCCTCGCCGGAGCCCCAGAGCTCGTAGATCTGTACCGTGAGGAGCTGTGGGTACGAGCCGATCATCTCGTACGCGAGCTGGAAGATGTTGACCTCCTGGGCCCCCCGGATCAATAGCGCGATGACGATGAAGCTCCGCAGCCCCGGCAGGGTCACGTAGCGGAACTGACGCAACGGTCCCGCCCCGTCGATCGCCGCCGCCTGGTAGAGCGACTTCGGGATGGTGGCGTAGCCGGCCACGAGGATGATCACGACGAGCGCCGTGTTCTTCCAGCTGTCCGCCACGACGACCGCGGCGAGGGCTCCCGGCACCGTGTTGAGCCAGTACACCGGCGCCCAACCGAAGGACGCGAGGACGCTGTTCGCGTAGCCGCCGCCGGTCCCGGGCAGGATCTGCGACCAGGTGTAGCCCGCGACGACCGTCGCGATCCCGATCGGCAGGATCGCGATCGTCGCGAAGATCGTCCGTCCGCGGAACTGGCGCGCCAGGATGGAGGCGATGGCGAGAGCGAGACCGAACTGCAGCGCCAGGGCGCCGAGCGTCACCCAGAGCGTGTTGGAGATCCAGGTGTACATCCCCTGATTCACGTTGAATTCGTAGTTGAACAGCGTGAACGACTGGATCGGCGTCTGGAAGCTCAGGACGACCGCGTCGACGGCCGGATAGAACGCGAAGTAGCCGACGTAGACGATCGCGGGGATCACGAAGAGGAGCGGGAACAGCTGCTCGCGGTGCCGCTGCCAAAAGCTAGCGACCGGGGCCGGCGGGGTTCCGCCTCCCCGGTACGCGACGGACATGAAGGGGTTGAGACCGGGATCCTACCGGGGCCTCCGACCGTCGGCGTTCAGACGTAGAGCGGTCCGTAGCCGCCGGCCGCGTAGGTCGCGGCGGCGCCCGAACCGACGTTGGCCGCGAGGTAGGAGTGCATCGCGGCGTTCGCGTTGTTCGCGTCCGTGACGAGCGCGCTCCACGACCCGCCGCCCTGCCCTTCCAGCACGAACGGCGTAAAGATGTCGTTGTAGTAGTTGGAGACCCAGGTCTCGATCCACGGAACGGGGGGCCGGAACACGGGGTTCTCGAGCGCCTGCTCGATCGCGGAGTCGACCACCGACTGGTTCGACGGGAGTCCGACGTACGCTTGCGCGTTCACCGCGGGGTTGCCCGTGTCGACCATCAGCACCTGCTGCGCCGGCGCCGAGAGCAGGAAGTTCGCGAACGTCTCGATCGCGCCGACGTTCGTCGCGCCCTTGGGGATCGCGAGGACGTCGCCGCCGATCACGTGCGCCGCCGCGTGCGCGCCCGTCCCGTTCGGCCCCGGATAGACCTCGAGCGTGTTCGCGTTCATCGGGTGGATCGAGGAGTTCCCGCCGGTCAAGAGCGGATAGATGTACGGCCACTGGTAGTCGAGGATCGAATAGTGGCCCTGGGCGAGACCCGCGTACTCGCTGTAGATGGCCTGCTTGTAACCGGGATTCATGTACAGGCTCAGGTTGTAGAGGAACGACGTCGCCTGCAGATCGCCGAAGTCGTTGTAGACCATCGGGTTGCCCCCGAATTGGACGTCCCACTGGAACATCTCCGTGGCCGTGTCGTCGCCCGCACCGCCCTGGAACATCACCGAGTTCGAGCCCAGGGTCTGCGCGTCGGAGAGGAGCGCCGAGAAGTTCGCGGGAGCGCTCGTGATGCCCTTCGCCGTGAGCGACGTCGTGTTGAGCCAGACGAGCGGGGTGTTGGCCCGGAACGGAATGAAGTACTGGCCCCCGAACAGGGTCGTCTCGTAGCTCGTCACCGCCGTCATGCTGGGGATCATCGAGGACGGCTGGATCGCGCTCGCGATCGACGTGAGGTTCATCAGATAGTTCGTCGAGCCGGTGCCGCCGTAGATCAGCTCGCCGATGTCGAGGTTGTCCTCGGCGATCAGGGTCGAGCCGACGTCGTTCCCTTGGACGAGACCCTCGATCTCGGTCACCATGGTCCCCGCCGGCACATTGACGTAGACGATGTTGATGTTCGGGTGCTCGTGCTCGAACATCGGGATGAGCACGTTCGTCATGAACGTCTCCTCCGAAGGCGCGAGATCGTCGTAGTACGTGACCGTCGAGCCCGAACTGCTGGACGACTGGCTCTTCCCGTAGTAGAAGCCGCCGAGCCCTGCGACGACCGCGACCACGATGACCAGGATCGCCCAGATCCCGTTCATGCGCCGGGCGCGGCGCGTGTACTCCTGTCCCGTCGTCGGTGGCAACGAACCGGCCGACGGAGCCGGAGCGCCGCCGGACGAGTCCGTGGGTTGTGCTACCATGGCGCACGCGAAGTCGAGGGCGCGTATAAACTGTCCGAATCGTTGATGTATTTTCGACTACGGATTTGCGCTTCGACGCGCCCGGGAGTAAGCCCCGACATGGGCCTGTCGGGCGCGCTCCGCGGCGCCGACGAGCGGGGCGTTCTCACCGAGGCCGGCCCGGACGACGCGCGCGCTGGCCGCTGGCGGCTGGCACCGGGCCCGGATCGCCGACTCGGCGACCGGCACGAGTTCCGGTAGTCCGGCGATCAGACCGCCGCCGAGCAGTAGGACCGACGGGTTGAACGCGTTGACGACGCTGATCACGCCGTCCGCGAAGTATCGCTCCGTCTCGTGGACCAAGCGGACCGCGAGCGGATCGCCGGTGCGGTACGCGGCGAAGACGGTCTGCGCGCTGATCGTCTCGTGCGTGCCGGCGCGTCGCACGAGCTCCGCACCCGAGGTCGGATCCGCGAGCACCGATTCGCGCGCGCGCTCCGCGATCGCCCATCCCCCGGCGTAGGCCTCGAAGCATCCCCAGTTCGGGCAATGGCACCGACGGCCGCCCACCTCGATGGTGAGATGGCCGACCTCTCCAAAGGCGTGGGCCCCGCCCTCGGGCAGCTGCCCGCCGATCACGGCGGAACCGCCGATCCCGGTACCCAGGATGAGGCAGAAGAGGTCGTCCACCCCGCGACCGGCCCCGAACCTCCACTCCGCGAGCGTGGCGGCTCGGGCGTCGTTGATCAACTCGACCGGCGCGCCCAACTCCTCGGACAGCCGTCGCGCCAGCGGGACGTCCCGCCAGCCGAGGTTGGGGGCGTGGACGACCGTGCCGGCCCGGGGGTCGACCTGGGCTGCGACGGCGACCCCGATCGCTACGGGCGCGCGCGACTCCTCGTCGAGGCACGCCCGCGCGCTCTGGACCAGCGAGCGGATGACGCCCCCCGGGCCATCGTTCGCGTGGACGATCCGCCCGCTGTGCCGCACGAGTCTGCCCCGGGCATCGACGAGTCCGCTGACGACCTTCGTCGCCCCGAGGTCGATCCCCAGGATCAGCGGCTCGGGCGAACCTGAGCCGATCCGCTTACTCGTCCGCGATCGCGCCCCGGACCTCGGACTCGGCATACTTGTGTACGACGTCGACGAACGTCGAGTGCGACCACGTGAGGGGCGTCGCGCTCTTCGGCTCTCCCGTCGCGCGGTCGATCTGCTCGGGTAAGAGCCGCGTGGGGGTCGCGTGCGACGCGGCCCACTCGATCAGCTCGTGACAGCGATGGCGGTCGCCGAGCCGAAGTCGCGCCTCGGCGAGCCAGAGCGTGCAGACGATCCACGGATTCTCCTTCCCGTAGTACTGATCGCCCTCGTAACGGGCGAGGCCGCCCTGCTCCGCGCACCAGAGCCGCTTCTCGATCGCGTCGACGGCGATCCGGCTCCGAGGATCGTCCCACGGAAGCAGCCCGAGCTTGAGCGCGAGCAGGATCGAGGCGTCGAGCCGGTCGTCCTTGGGCGCGAGCGATCGGACGAACCGCTGGCGTTCGGGATCCCAGAACGCCTCGACGGCTCGGGCGGCGATGTCGGTCGACGCGGTCCGCCATTCCGTCGGGTCCTTGCCGATCTCGGCGGCGATCCGCGCCGCGCGCTCCAGCGCGTGGGTCACGGCAGCGGTGGAGTACGCGTGGATCCCCATCCGCTCCTCCCACAGGTCGAAGCTCGGTGCGGGGAGTCCGGTCGTGGGATCGCGGAACTGGGCGAGGAACGACGCGGCGCTCTTCACCATGGGCCAGAGGTCAAGGAGGATGTCCGGGTCGCCGCCCCGCTTGAAATGGTGCCACACCGCCGCGACGACCGTCGCCGTCTGGTCGATCTGCAGGAACGGCGGCGGGTGCCAGGTACTCCCGAGGGCCCCGTCGGGGAAATGACGGTGGAAGTACGACCCGTCCGGATTCTGGCATTGGCGGGCGAACTCGAGGAACCGACCGGAGTTCTCGTAGAGTCCGGCCTCGTCCATCGCTTTCGCGACGTAGCCGCCGTCGCGCCACCAGCAGTAGTTGTACGTGTCTCCGGCGGCAACGAGCGATCGGGTGTCGGGTGACGCGATGATCGCGCCGTTGGATCCGGTACAGTGGCGGAGCTGGAGGACGCTGGATCGGTACACCGCGCTGCCGAGCTCGCTCAGCCCCGACGGGGGGTTTGGCAGCCGCCGCTGGACCCAGGTCTCCCAGAACGCCTCGGACTCCCGGACGAACCGCTCGGCGCCGCCGGCCCGCACGTACTGTCGGATCTCGTGAACACCCGGCAGGGTCCGGCCGGCCGCCATGAAGAGCCGGATCTCGGTGTCCCGGTCGGGGGCGACTTCGAGGTCCCACTCCATGACACTGTCGGCCGCTCCGTGCGCGACCGGCCGACCCTCGAGCCGGCCGTCCTCGGCGTCGACGTACGTCCCGCGCAGGCCCTTCAGGGTGTGCTCGCCGCACACGGCCCGGGTGAACGAGGGCTCGGCGAAGAACTCGAAGAAGAATCCCCGCTTGTAGTGGATGAGCGAGGAGGTCGCGGCGTCGACGTACGCCGTGTCCTGGTACATCGACTCGGCAATCTGGAAGGCGTGATAGGCGAAGAGACGGAGCGTACGGGCCGGCTCGGCCCGGAGCCGGAAGACCCGCGCGACCAGGTCGTGGTTCGGATGCACGTGGTCTCGGACCGACATGCTCACCCCGTGGTCCGTCCAGATCGATTCCGGCAGATGCCCGGGACCGAACGGCTCCTGACGGACCGCGTAGCCGTTTCCCCGGCGTAGCCAGGCGAACTTCGAGCTCGAGACGTCGAACAGGCCGACCCGGGCCTCGCGGAGCTGTTGGAACTGCCCGGGGAACGGGTAGAACAGCTCGTTCCAGTCCCCGTTCTCGTTGACCGTGAGGAGTACGCGGCCGTTCCCCGCGACCTCGGTGATCACCGGCCGCACCGGCCGGTCCATCGCCAGGTCCCGAACCCGTCCCCCATCCGAGGAATTTCACGTAGTAGGAGCAAGTATAACCCTTCGGTTCGAGTCGCCCGGACCCGGGGACCCACGGAGCCCTCGCGCGGCCGTGAAACGGACCGGCGGGGGTCGGTTCAGGGACCGAAACCTTGACGTTCCGAAGAGGCTCGCCCCGACATGGCGTCCGTTCGCGACCTCGACCAACTCGTCCAGCGCCGGCACCTCCTGAACCACCCGTTCTACACGGCCTGGTCCCGAGGCACCCTGCCGATCGAGACGCTCCGCGACTACGCGAGTCAGTACTATCACTTCGAGGTCAACTTCCCCCGGTTCGTTGCGGGGGCGTACGCCCGCATCGAACGACCGGAAGACCGGCGGGTGTTGCTAGAGAACCTGGTCGACGAAGAGGGTCGCTCGCCGACCCACCCCGAGCTCTGGGTCGACTTTGCCCACTCGATCGGCGCCTCGGTCTTCGACCGCCGACCGACCCTCGCCACCCGCGAGCTGTTGCGAGTCTACGAACAGAACGCACTGAACGGCTCGGCGCCGTCGGCGCTCGGGGCCCTCTACGCCTACGAGTCCCAGTTCCCGAAGGTCGCCGCCGAGAAGTCACGCGGATTGCGCGCAAACTACGGGATCCGTTCGAAGTCGGCCCACGAGTTCTTCCGCGTCCATTCGTTCGCGGACGTCGAGCACGCCGCCGCCGAGCGACGCGTTCTCGCGCACTACCTCCGCGGCGATCCGGCCGCGGGCGTTGCGGCCGCCCGCTCCGTCCGCCAGTCGTTGGCGGCCTGGTGGTCGTTCCTCGATTCGTTCGCGGTTCCGACCTAGTCGGTTCCAGCCCCCGCGAGAGGTCGAGCGCACTGCCGGTCACTTGAGGATCGGCACGCCCAGGCGCTCGAGCGCGCGCCGACGTAGGTCGGTCAGCGCGTTCATGTAGTTCGCGTAGGCGTCGTAGGGGCTCTCGTAGCTCGAGAAGTACTGGTGGACGCCCTGGTCCGCCCCGTGCCCGCTCACGTACATGTAGTAGAAGTGGTCGGAGGTGAGGAGCTTCCGCCAGTCGCCGAGGATCGCCGCGTCCCCCGTCTGGCGGGCGACGAGGCCGACCTTCTTCGCCGCCTCGAACGCGGAGCGCTGCAGGTCGTTGCCGAGCCACGCTCCCAGATCCCGGTTCTGATCGGCCCAACTCATCGTGTACGGGACGCTGAGCGGAGCGCGCGGCGGGATCTCCGCCGCCTCCTCGACGCTCGCCCAGCCGAGCCCGGGATGCCGCGCGACCTCTCCGGGAAGCGCGGAGAGGAATTCGAGGATACCGGAGCGCGCCGGGTGGTGCTCGCCGAACGTCTCGAAGTCCATGAAGAGGCCGACGATCTCGCCGGGCGTCGCGGCGAGCCATCGAGCGTACTTGTCGGCGGTCAACGGATACTCGTTCCAGCTGGTCGAGGAGAATCGGAAGCCCACGTCGTCGCTGAGCGGGTAGTGGCGCAGCAAGAGCGCCACGGTCGGGGCGACGGCGGCGCAGTACGGGTAGGTCGCGGGCTCGCCGCGGAGAACGCCCTCCCAGCCTTCGCCGAGCATCCCGCGGAAGCGCTCGGACTCGGCGAATCGAGCCAGGTCGTCCGAGTACGCGAGCTCGGTCATCCGGAGTATCTTCGGCGACGCGCCGAACTCGCTCTCGAGGAGTTCGCGGTGCATCGCGACCTCCTCGCTGAGCTCGGGGGGCGGGACCAGGAACGCGAGCGAGTGGTAGTAGGTCTCGGCAAGGAACGCAACGTGGCCGCTCCGCCGGAGGGCGCGCAGTCGGTCGAGGACGTCGGGCGCGGCGAGCCGCGCTTGCTCGACGAACGTCCCGGTGACGGAGAGGCTCACCCGGAATTCCGAGTGCGTTTCGGTCAATCGGATCAGACGGTCGAGAGCGGGCCGGTAACATCGATCGGCGATGCCTCGGAATATCGCCAAGTTGCGGTCGACGTCGAAGTACGATCGGCCCGAACCGAGATCGAGGTAGCGGAACCGCGCGAGCCGCCAGGGTTGGTGGAGATGGAGATAGAAGACGACTTTCATTCCACTACTCGGGACAGAGCGTTGTTGGAAGGCCCCGCTGCACCGGACAGTCGAACCTTGATTAACTCAACCGCACTGCGCAAGCCTCTGGACCGTCCGCGAGATTTCCATTGGGTGCGGCATAGAGGTAGGATGTGTCCTCGGAGGAAGTTTCAGCAGAGTCCAGATGCATCGACCTGACGTCGTATCGCCCGGCCGACCGCAAGTGGAAGGTGGCCGCCCTCTACGTGCTGATCGCAATTGCGACTGGACTCGGGTTGGAACTTCTCTACGTTTCCGTCGCGTACTCGCACGCACTCTGGTCAAGTAGCTTGTCGACCCAGAAGGGGGAGCTCCTCCTACTTTCGATCGGAGTTGGACTAGTTATGATCGGGGTTTGGGTTGACGTAATGCCAAAGCTTCTCGCCGGGGCAGTCGAAATCACCGTCGACGATTCAGGAGTGTATCTGAGATACCCTCGAGGAAACACCGAGAGTTACCGGTGGAAGGGTACGAAGTCGAAGTTTCTCCTACTGGATTACAGCATGTACCCCAAGACAATCGGATTTGGGGACGGCTATGTCCTGAACGGTGGTTCCCGATGGAGTCGACGGTCGTTACTCTCCCAGCAGGCGTTTGAACTCACCCTAGCGAAAGCAAAGGAGTCGGGGGCGTTCATTCGAACGCATCGGGGCTCTGAGATACTCTACGGGGTGTCCCCCACCATCCATCGAATCCAGTGCCGGGGCCGCTCGTAGGCCCAGTTTGACTTGGGCACCGCCGGGGGTATGGGGTTTGCCGCGAACAGATACAGGGCGGTGCAGGCATGCCTGATAGTCGGCATCGTAGGTCGCGACTACGCTCTCGGTGTCGGTCACAGAAGAGGCTCGGCTCGGAGCGTCGCTGACTGCCCCAATAGGAGTCAGCAGGTTTTCACCGGTCGAGGACTAATCGCGTCGGACGTTCCGTTCCGCGTTCTGGACTCGGCGCAAAGTTGCTCGCACTTCGCAGACTCTCTCGCGAATTGAATTCTCGGTGCCGAATCTCTCTGCTACCCGAGTGGCTCCATCCAAGGTCGCCTCGCCCACTCCCATCCGAATATCCCGCAGGATGCTGGGAATGTTCTCGCGCCAGTCTTCGAGCGAGAGTCGCATGTAGAACACGACCGAAGGACGTGCTCGACGAACTCCGGCGAAGCTGACCGATCCCGAACCTCGGACGAAGTCCACGAAGCGTTGTCCACCGAAGGCGGATGCCGAAAGAAAGTCGACGGCGATTTTCGAGCCCCCTATCGCCACTTCGGTACCGCGGATCGTGCCGGTGGCCGGATCGAGCGGATGGGCGTCCCGGCGACCTTGCATCGCGGCGTCGGCCCGTTCCATGTCGGGCGCGGAAACGAGAACGTCGACGTCTTTCGTCGCGATGGGTACGTCCGGCAAAACGGCCGAACCTCCGACAAGGACGAAGGGGACCCCGATCTGGTCTCGGAGCCATTCGACGACGGCGCGGATCTCGGACTCGTCCACGTTCGCCATCACGACCGGACTCGATGTTTGGCGAGCCTGCGTTCGAGTCGCTCCCTATCAAGCGCGTCCGGCACCGTCGGTATCTGCGGAAGCGTGTCCGAGAATCGGACGTAGGCTGCGGGCCACTCGAGGTGCTCCTCGAAAACCCGGCGCGCGAGGTACGGTCGATCCCAGGTGGGGTTCCGATCCACGAGCGCGCGAGCGCCGATCATGTCGAGCCGGAGCATGGCGACCGCATGATCCTCCGGGCGCAGGTCCCGGGCCGCCGTCTCCGAGACAAAGGGGATCGTTCGGAAGGGCGTCTCGACGGCGGACAGAATCGAGCGCGCGATTACCAACTCGCTCGGGAAGCGAACGGGATACCCCAGATCGGAGACGCGGTCGGCCGAGAGCACGGAAACCGGGACCTCGTGCCGGGCAGCAATCTTCGCGTCGTCCTCTGACGCGATCCGGATCCGGCACTCGACTTGGGGTCGGCCTCGGGTTTTCGGTGCCGAGATTATCATCCGGGGCGGTAGTGGATGCTCGTTCGGGTTGCGAACGAACGTCGTCACGGCCTTCACGTTCTCGCGCCTCCGTCCGATAGAACGGTTCGTAAGTATAAATAATAGATTACTCACGCGGCGGCGCGGGGATGAACGACCCGGTTGCTGAAGACGGTTCTCAGGGCTCGATCCCCTCCGCGCGCATCGCCTCGAGGTAGACGGAGACCGTCTGACGCGCTCGCTCGGGCCAGCCTTCCCGGAGCGCTTCCCAGCGTCCCTGCTCGCCCATCGCCACGCGCAGGGTCGGGTATTCGAGCAGCTCAGCGATTCGGCTCGCGAATTCGTCGACGTCCCAGAAGTCGACGCGGAACGACGACGAGCTGATCTCCGCGACCCCGCTCGTCTTCGATAGGATCGTCGGCACGCCCGCGGCCATCGCCTCGAGCGCCGCGATCCCGAACGGCTCGACGACGCTCGGGAGCACGAAGACGGAGGCGCCGAGCAGGAGGACCTCCCGCTCCTCGTCGGAGACCTTGCCGAGGAACATCACCCGGTCGCCGATCTCGAGCCGGGTCGCCAGGTGGATCAGCCGCGCGTACTCGGGCCCCTCGCCGGCGATAACGAAGAGAACATCGGGGAACTGCTCCGCGATGCGCGCGGCGGCCCGCAGGAACGTGTCGACGCCCTTCATCGCGGCCAGGCGCCCGACGTAGAGGACGAACCGCTTGCTCGCGTCGATGCGCTCGAGCCGCTCCGTCGGGCGGACGGCGTTGTAGATCACGCGCACCCGCAGCGGATCCGCGCGATAGCGCTCGATGAGCTGCTGGCGCAGGTGGCGGCTGACCGCGATGACGCGCACGGCCGCCGAGATGCCGATCTGCTCCCGGTTCAGGATGTGGTCCCAAGGGTGGCCGAGCGATCGGTCGTACTCGGTCGAGTGGACCGTCATGACGAGGGGACGACCGAGTCGCTCCGCGAGGGCGCGCGCGCCGACCGTTCCGAACCAGTCGTGGACGTGGATCACATCGACGGGCCCGAGGTCCGTGAGTCCCCCGATCCAGGCATTGTAGCCGTCGATCGAGTCCGCGAACGGGCTGCCGGGCAGCTCCCCGGACCAGTAGGCCGCGGGGTACTGCGGCGCCGCCCCCGCGGTCGGCTCGCCGGGATGGCGGAACGTCACGCCGGCCACCGGAGTGAACGGTCCCGAGAACGGTGTCAAGAACGTGACTCGATGGCCCAGTCGCGTCAGCTCCCGGACCATCTCGAAACTGTGGACCCCCAACCCGCCGGTGTGGTTGGGCGGGAACTCCCAGCCGACCCAAACGAGGTGGAGCGGGCGGGGGGCGGGCTCGTATCCTCGGGGGGCCGCTGTTTCCCGCGGAGGGCGGGTCGAGCCTGAGCGGGCGAGTACGTCGAGGCTCCCCGAGCGATTGATCGTGGGGGTCCGTTCCCGCCGGACCTTCGGCTTTCCGCGTCCGCGTCCCGCCCCATGCCGGGTGGGATGAGACGCCCGGGCCCGGCGCGTCTTCGTTCGGTCGGGTCCGCTCATGGTCGTGTACGTGCCGGGGGTGGGCCCGGCGGGGGAGAAGGGCGGGGCAGATGAATTCGCCGCTGGCCGATCCCGCCCACTGGGGGAGCGCGACTCAGAAACCCGACAGCAGCTCTTCGACCGCGGCGCGGGGATCGGACGCGCGCGTGACTGCGCTCGCGACGAGCACGCCGGTGCTCCCGAGCTCGAGCGCCCGGGCGACATCTCGCCGGTCGTGTACTCCCGCACCGCAGAGAACCCGGGTCTTGGGCGCGACCGCATGCACCGCGGCCACCGCGCCCGACACGACCTCGGGACGGGCGGTCGAGACCGCCTTGTCCCCGCCGATCAGTTCGGGAGGCTCGACCGCGAGGTACAACGGCTCGGTGCGTCCGAGCCGGCGGGACGCGGGGACGTCACGGGCGCAGACGACCGTCGCGAGGCCGAGGGACTTGAGCCGTTGTACGGCCTGCACGCACTGAGCGAACGGCAACGGATGCTCGGAGTGATTGACGAGACTCCCCCAGCCGCCGGAGGCGCGGACCGACTCGGCCGGCACGAAACCGGTCCGAGCCCCCGCATCGATCGGATCGACATGCTGGGCGAGGACCGGGATCGAAACGGCGGCGGCCACCCGGGCGAGATCGGGCGTGGCGGGCGCGATCGCGACGGGCACGGCGTGCGCTTGGCCCAACTCTTCGAGCACTCGGGCGGTCCGCTCCGCGGCCGGACCGAGCTGCCCCGGATAGGTCTTCAGATTCACGAGCAGCAGCGGCGTGCCGAGGTCGATCGGATCAGTGGGCCGGGGCGGCGCGCGCGCGCTTCGGTCGCGAACAGATGGCGTACTCGTCCCCGTCAAAGAAGACTTCCCGGTCGGGATGCTTGCGCTGGAGCTCGGAGATGCGGGTGAGGACGTCTTCGAGGGTCGTGGACTCGTCATTCGGATCGATCCTCAGGTGCACCGTCTTCTCGGGCCGTTCGGGGGTGTGACCCGTCCCGGGCATGAAGCTCCGAGGGGGACGACACGTGGCGGGGGTCTAAGAGCCTATCCGGTGCCGAATATCTCCCCGGGACGAACTCCGGAGGCGGATCGCTCCCGCGGGGGATCGGGCCATCCGGAGGGTGCGGAGGTCCGCGATCCTCGCGTTCGCGTACGATGCGAACCTCCGTGCCACGGCGTCGCGTGCGATGTCGTAACAGGTATATCCGCGGCTCGTGTCGGACGGCCCGAGGGGTTTCTCCACTCATGGCGGAAGCTCACACCGACGCAGCGACGAAGGACGACGAGATGCGACTGACCGAGGCCGAGATCGCGGTGCACTGGAAGGAGGAGGAGTACTATCAGCCGGTGCCGAAGTTCGTCGGGCAGGCGAACCTCACCGATCCGGCGGTCATGGAACGCTTCTCGGAGAAGAACTTCCCCGAGTGCTTCCGGGAGTACGCCGATCTATTGACCTGGGACAAGTACTGGACCACCACCCTCGACACGAGCAACGCGCCGTTCTGGAAGTGGTTCGTCGGCGGGAAGTTGAACGTCTCCTACAACTGCGTCGACCGCCACCTCGAAAAGTACGGGAACAAGTCGGCCATCCTCTGGGTCTCCGAGGCCGAGGACGACCCGCTCATCTCGATCACCTTCCAGGAGCTCTACGTTCGGGTCAATGAGATGGCCGCGCTCCTGCGCGACTTCTGCGGCCTCAAGACCGGTGACCGGGTCACGATCCACATGCCGATGGTGCCCGAGCTGCCGATCACGATGCTCGCCTGCGCCCGGCTCGGCGTCATCCACTCCGTCGTGTTCGGGGGGTTCAGCGGCGAGGCGTGCGGCGCCCGCATCGTCGATTCGGGGAGCCGGGTGCTCGTCTCCATGGACGGCTATTACCGCGCCGGCAAGGTCGTCGATCACAAGGTCCAGGCGGACCTCGCGGTCAAGAAGGCCGAGGCCGAGGGCCAGAAGGTCGACAAGGTCCTCATCTGGAAGCGGTTCCGCGAGAAGTCGGCCAGCTCGACGCCGCTCGTCGAGGGCCGGGATTTCATCGTGGACGACGTGCTGAAGAAGTTCGCGGGCGCCCGCGTGCCCCCGGTCTCGATGCCGGCGGAGGCTCCGCTCTTTCTGATGTACACGAGCGGCTCGACCGGGAAGCCGAAGGGCGTCCAGCACTCGACCGGCGGCTACCTCTCGTACGTCACCGGGGCGACGAAATACATCCAGGACGTCCACCCGACGGACATCTACTGGTGCATGGCCGACATCGGCTGGATCACCGGCCACTCGTTCATCGTCTACGGCCCGCTCGCGCTCGCGGCCACCACGGTGATGTACGAGGGGGTGCCGACCCATCCGGACCCGGGCCGCCCCTGGCGGATCGCCGAACGCCTCGGCGTCAACATCTTCCACACGTCGCCGACCGCGATCCGCATGCTGCGGAAGCTCGGCCCCGACGAGCCGAAGAAGTACAATCTCAACTTCAAGTGCATGACGACGGTTGGCGAGCCCATCGAGCCGGAAGCGTGGCTCTGGTACTACCGGACCGTCGGGCGGGGCCAGGCATCGATCACCGACACCTGGTGGCTCACCGAGACCGGCGGGTTCCTCTGCTCGACGAAGCCGGCCATCGATCCGATGAAGCCCGGCAGCACCGGGCCCCCGATGCCCGGCATCTATCCCGTGATCTTCGACGAGCACGGGAAGGAGATCCCGGCGGGGTCGGGCAAAGCGGGGAACATCTGCATCCGCAATCCCTGGCCCGGGATCATGCAGACGATCTGGGGCGACCCAGAGCGGTTCGTCCGCCAGTACTACGGCAAGTACAACAAGGACAAGAATTCGAAGGACTGGCGCGACTGGCCGTGGCTCGCCGGCGACGGCGCGTTGATGGCCAAGGACGGCTACATCCGCATTCTCGGTCGGATCGACGACGTGATCAACGTCGCCGGCCACCGGCTGGGGACGAAGGAGATCGAGTCGGCGTGCCTCACGGTCCCCGAGATCGCCGAGGCCGCCGTCGTCCCGATCGTGGACGCCGAGCGCGGACGCGTGCCCGAGGTGTACGTCGCCCTGAAGCCGGGGTTCAAGCCCGACCCCGCGATCGCCGAGAAAGTCTCGAAGGCGATCGAAACGACGATCGGGAAGATCGCCCGGCCCCGGACCGTGCGGATCGTGCCGGACATGCCCAAGACCCGCTCGGGGAAGATCATGCGGCGCGTGCTCGCGTCGATCTCGAACTCGATGGATTACGGAGACATCACGACGCTCGCGAATCCCGAGGTCGTCGAGCAGATCCGCGTCCAGGTGCAGGGCACGGGGCCCGTCGAAAAGAAGACCGCGCCCGAGGACATCCGCCGGTTCGGAGAGACGAACACCTAGGTCCCGATCCGACGGGCCGCCCCGGCGCCCCCGCGCGTATCAGCCGGGGAGGACCCGCGGGTCCTTGAGGTCGAAGCGCTCGCCGCAGGACCGGCACTCGACGTAGCAGTGGACGTCCCCGCTCACCGGCTCGGAGAGCTCTCCTCCGCAAACGGGACACCCGGGCCGGGCGGGCGCGCTCCCGCCTTCCCGGTCGGCGCCGGTTCCGGCCCTCACGTCGTCGTAACGCCGGGAACCATGCGCGGCGCGAACGCGCGGATCCGCAAGAGATGGATCGACACCACGACGGCCCAGAGCAGGACGGGGGCGACGATCGTGCGTTCGATCCCCCCGACCCCCCACCCGCCGAAGACGCCGCCCCACGTCCACGCCTTCAGGACGAAGAGGACGAGCGCGACGAACCCGACGAGCCCGCAGAGCACCGTGAACGCGCGGTACCCGGCCCACCGGGTGTCCCGGAACATCGCGAGCCCGAGCACGATGAGCGCGAGATTCCCGATCAGGAACGCGATGAGCGCCGAGAGGGTGTGCACGGAGAGGTTCACGTCCTCCGGCGAGAGCCCCACGCCGATCGCCCCGACCGAGGCGATGATCAGCATGCCGAGCCCGACGGTCCGGGTGGCGCGGGCGGGGAACGCGGAGACGATGAGCAGGGTCCCGAGGATCATGAACAGGCCGAAGACCACGATCGACGCGTTGAACACGTCGTGCCAGGGCGAGCAGATGTAGCGGCCGGCGTACTCGCCGCAGTTCACCGCGCCGAAGTCGCTGATGTAGTTGTGCGCGAGGCTGTAGGTCGGATTTCCCGAACGGAGATCCCAACCGATCTGGGTCACGATCATTCCGACGATGAACTGGAGCACCCCGACGATCCACAGGATCGCGCCGTGATGGACGGACCGGTGCACGAGCGGACCGTAGCGTTCCCCGGGCGCGGCACTCTCTTCCTGCATGCTCACAACCTCCCGAGAATGCGCGCGAGGGGTTCCGGGTTCGCCCGCTCGAGACGGCAGGACCGAGATCGGCCCCCCGACGCGACGCGCAGCGACTCGAATCCCTGAAGCATGCCCGGTCGCAGTACGGTGACGGGGGCGCGATATAAAGCCACGAATGGAGGTGCACGCGGCCGAACGTGTCCGCGAGGTCCTCCCGCCGGCGACTGGAACGTCCCACGGGATCGGCCGACGGGGCCGTCCCGGCGCGTTCCCGCTTTCTGGCCGCCGATCGCTATCGCGCCGAACGGGAGTGGAACCGCTATTCGGGCACGGCCCAGCGCGACCTGTTCCGGATCCTGCGCGAGAGATTCCTCGAGAGGAACCGCGTCGCGGCCGGATGGGCGCTCGACGCAGGATCGGGGCCCGGTCGGTTCACCGCTCGCCTGGCCAGCGGCGACGGACGGACGGTCGCGCTGGATCTCTCGCGCGTCGCGCTTCAACTCGTCGCCGAGAAGCAGCGGCAGGAGCCCGGAGCACCCCGTCGGCCGGAGCGGGTACGGGGCGACGCGCTCCGCCCCCCGTTCCGAACGGGCGCGTTCGGGCTGGTCGCGCTGCTCGGAAACTCGCTCGGATTCGCCGAGGCCGCAGCGCCCCAGCTGTTGAAGGCGGTCGGCGCGATCGTCGCACCGGGAGGCCGTCTCCTCATCGAGATCGCTCCCGGCCCCGGGGAATCGTCGAACTATCTCCGCCGGTTGCCGGTGTCGAGCGTGACGCGGCTCCTGCGGTCTCCGGTGCGCGCGGTAATCCCGCGGATCGAACGTGAGGGGTTCGACCGGGAACCGGCCCGAAAGAATCGTCCGGGTCCCTTTCGCCGGTTTTCGGTTCCGGAGCTGGCGGTCGAGCTGGACGGGGCCGGTTGGGCGCTCCGAGAGGCCGTCGCGGTGGCCCCGACAATCGGCCCCCGGTCCTCCCTCGCGGCCGCGATCCGCTCCGACCCGAAAGCATGGGACCATCTCTTGGCCGTCGAGGAGGAGATCGGTCGACGACCGGAGCGCCAGCGCGACGCGGCCGCGGTGCTCCTCGTGGCCGAGCGGGTCGCCTCCGAGGATACGATTAACTAGACCTCGAAGCCGTTTCTAACGCCAGAGAGCGGCCTCTTGTCAGCGGCGACGCCCACCGTGCGGTCGACGAAACGTTCTGCGGCGCCGGCCACGCGCTCGGTCACGGTCCCCGCGCCCGAGGATCTCGAGCTCGCGGCGGACGACGCGCTCCTGCAGCTGCGGATCGGGCGGTCGGCCCACCTGTACGCCGTGTTCGCCTCCGCAGCCCTCGCGCTCGACGGCGTGTTGCTGCTGTTCTTCTACCCGAACCTGCCCTCCCTGCCCGCTGGCCTCACCGGGGGAACGGCCCTCGCCGACTCGTTCTACCTCCTCCTCCCGGTCCTGGGCGGCCTCGCGATCTCGATCGTCGGCGTCGCGTCGAAGTGGGAAGCGTACCAGCTCTGGCCGTGGGAGCTCCACTTCTCGGTCAGCGTCGGGGCGCTGGGGGCGAACGCTGCGATCGCGATCGTCTACGGTCTGCGGGTCGCGGGCCTCGGCTCGTTCGCCGCCCTCACGCTCGCCCCGTGGTTCTATCCGATCGAGCTCGCGGGGATCTCGCTCGCGTTCGTCGGGATCGCGCTGACCTGGAACGTCTGGACGTTCCGCCAATGGGCCAGCGCGCTCACCGCGGGCCTCCCGGTGGCGACCGCGCTGCTCGTCTACTATCCGCCGGCGACGGCGACCGGGGCCTCGATCGCGCTCGCGGTCAGCCTGTTCCTGTCGGCGATCCTCTACCTCACCTCGGGCTCGCTCCTCCATCTCCTTTCCTCCGGCACGCGCTCGCACGAGCGGGCGCTCATCACCTCGGGCCAGAGCCGGATGTTCCGCATGGCGGACGACCTTCGGCAGCGCGAGGGGGCGATCCAGTTCCGCGAGGCCGCGCTCGTCAAGCGCGAAGCGGACGTCGAGAACAGCCTGCTCTCGATCAAGCGCCAGAACGGCGCGCTGACCGAGGGGCGCCAGCAGCTCGACGACCTCGAGTCCGACTATCGGGAGCGCTCCGACTCGCTCGTCGCGAAGGAACGCATGTGGGCCGGCCAGGTCGCCGAGCTCGATGCCCGGCAGCGCCTCCTCGAGGACCAGGCGAAGGCCCTCGGCCTGCGGGAGGACGAGGTGGCCCGACTCGGGCCGCAGTACTCGACGCGCGAGGAGCGCCTCGTGGCGGAGGAGACCCGGCTCGCCCAGCGCGAGGTCGGGCTCGTCCAACGCGAGCAGGACCTCGCCCGCCGCGCGTCCGTCTCGAGCGAATCGGACGCTCGACTTGCCGCCCGGGCGAAGGAGCTCGATCAGCGGACGGCCGACGTGGTGCGGCGAGAGACCGAGATGGGCGGCCTGGCCGCAGCGATGGCCCTCTCCGACCCGGCCGCAGCGAGCACCGCGGCGCTCACCGAGCGGGAGGCGAAGCTCCAGCAGCTGAAGGCGGTGCTCGACGAACAGAACCTCGCGCTGGGCCGGACGGCCCGGCAGGCCAGCGAGAAGACCGCGGCGGCCGACCAGGCCCTTCAGCAGGCGGCCACCCGGGAGTCGGAGATCGCCGCCCGCGAGGCGACGGTCCGTCAGCGGGAGACGGATCTGGCGAGCGCTCGGGCGTCCGCGGACGAACGTCGGGGACAGTACGAGACCGCGGTGCGCGACTATCAGTCCCGCGTGGAGGCGCTCCGGCGCCGCGAGTCCGAGGTCGCGCAGAAGGGATCCGACCTCGACCGGACCCTCAAGAATGTCACCGATCGCGAAGCGGCTTCGTCCGAGCGCGAGCGGCGGATCGCCACCTCGACGACGGAGCTCGAGCGGCGCGACCGCAGCCTCACGTCCCGCGAACGCGCGCTCGAGGCCCGCGAGGCCGAGGTCAGCCTGCGCCTCCAGGCGACCGGTATGACCCCCGATCTGCCGATCGCCGGGCTCGCCGCCATGGCGGTCGCCGAGCGTCGGGAGGCCGCGGCCCCCCCTCGGCCGAATCTCCCCGACACGCTCACGGCCCCCGCGGGGCACCGCTTCCCGGACCGGCTGCCCTCGGGAACGCCGCGGCTCGACGATCTGCTCCTGGGCGGCCTGCCGCCGGGCGGACACGTCGTCGTGCTCGGCGAGCCGTTCGTCGGAAAGGAGGTCGTGGTCTACGCGTTCCTCGCCGAGGGCCTGAAGCGCGGAGAGCCGGCGGTGCTCGTCAGCGCCTCGCGCTCGCCGGACGAGGTCGCCGAGAGCCTCGGGGTCGTGCTCCCCCAGTTCCGCGAGTACGAGCAGATGGGCATGGTCCGCTGGATCGATGCTTCGGGCTCGGGCGGCACCACGGGACCCGGTCGGGCCGTCGTGAAGGGCGCCGACGATCGGACCGGGATCCTCTCGTCGCTCGTGGCCGCGAGCCAGGAGGCGGCCGCCCGGGGCGGCCGGTTCCGCGTCGGCTTCCTCGGGCTCTCCGCCGTGCTGGCCCACGGCGACGAGCGCGTCGGCTTCTCGTTCCTGCAGAACGTCGTGGGGATCCTCAAGCCCCGGCGGGCGCTCGCCATGTACTCCCTCGAGGCCGGCGCGCTGAGCGAGCCCCAGGTCGAGACCCTCCTGTCGCGGATGGACGGGGCGATCGTGTTCCGCCAGGACCGGGACCGGACGTTCCTCGCCGTGAAGGGGTTCGGCGAGGTCGAGACCCACGACTGGGTCGAGTGCCGGGCGACGCAGCGCTCGTTGATCATCGGCTCGTTCGCGCTCGAGCGGATCCGCTAGCGCGCCTCAGGGCCCCGGATACTCCGATCGATCGACCACGTAGCGGGGCGGCTCCCCGCGGAAGAATCGGACGAGATTCCCGAGCGCGCGATCGAGCGCGTACGCGTCCGTCGCCGGCCCAAAGCCGGCGTCGTGCGGGGTGCCCAGGAAGTTCGGGAGCTCGGCGAACGGGAACCGGGTCGAGAAGGTGCCGTGGACGAAGTCCTCGTCCCACCACGGATCGAACGCCGCGCGGAACTCCGGATGCGCGACGAGGTGCCGGTACACGGCGGCCTCGTCGGCCGTGGCCGCGCGCCCAACGTTGACGTAGATCGCCTGGGGTTTCATCGCAGCGAGTTCTGGC
>JASHUJ010000087.1 GCA_030040035.1 Thermoplasmata archaeon | reverse complement strand
CTCGTGGACGTGGAGAACTCGACGTTCTACGGGGGGCTCAACGAGACCCCGGCGATCTTCACCGGGAACTACGTCAACATGACCGACTGGAGCCAGAACCGGGTCGATCTGCCGATCGAGGTCGACGGGGCGCCCGGGGGCGGCACCACCTCCGACTTCTCCAATAACACGTTCATCTTCCCCAACAGCACCTTCCGACTCGACCCGTTCGTCCTCAACGTCCCGGGCAACACGTTCGAGAACGACACCATCGAGATCGCGGGCAAGAGCACGGGCTACCTCCTGCGCGCGCCGGACCTCGCGCTCGCCCGGGGGAGCGAGTTCGAGAACCTGACGTACGAGTCCCTCGGCAACGACTCCCCAAGCTCGCTCACGCTCGTCGATCTCCCGAACTCGCCCGGCTTCGTGGACCTCGGCGCCTCGGTCCAGGCGCTGACCAATATCTCCGACAACCTCCCGGAATTCGCTCCGAGCACCCCGAGCGACCTCCGCGCGCTCTCGACCGGAACCTCGAATCTTTCGATCGCCTGGAACGCCTCCAGCGGGAACGTGACCAACTACACGGTCTACGCGGGCACCAACGCCTCGGCGCTCAACCTCTCGTACTCCGCCGGTCTCGGCACGACGTATTCGATCGAGGGCCTGACGCCCGCGACGCGCTACTACGTCGAGGTCGTCGCCTGGAACGCCTCGTTCCCCTCGAGCCCGTCGTCCGAGCTCGCGCTGTCCACGCGCCCCCTTCCGCAGTACGTCCCGAGCGTGCCGGACGGACTCGCGGTCGCGGGCGTCGGCACCACGACGGTCGCGCTGCGCTGGGACGCCTCGACGGGGAACGTGACGAACTATACCGTCCTCGTGGGGTCCACGGCGTCCGACTGGAGCGAGCGGCTCTCCGCGGGGCTCGACCTGACGTTCAATGTGACCGGCCTCTCCTCGAACTCGACGTACTTCTTCGCGGTCGCGGCGTGGAACGCGTCGTGGGCCTCCGAGCCGAGCCGCGAGGTGAACGCCACGACGCTCGCGCTGCCGAACAATTCGTCGACCTCGCCCGGGAACCCGACGTCCGGGACGCCCGGGGGCGGGATCGCGCCGGCGGTCAGCGAGGCGCTGACGTGGATCGACCGCCTGGTGATGCTCGGCGTCGTGCTCGCGGCCTTCGCCGCCGTCGTAGGGTCGCTCGCGGTCGTCGGGTACGTTCGCGCCCGGCGGCAGCGCCGGTCTCGGGCCCGATCGCAGGCGCGGACGCGCCGATAGTTCGGGTTGAACCGCTCACCGTAGAACGGGCCGGCCGAGGGCTCAATCGGGCCGGTTGTCGCAGATCAGGTTCCCCGCGAAGTAGCGGATCTGCGACGCGCTCTGCACGGGGAACGTCCCGCCCGGTGCGTAATCCCGGATCGCGGTCAGATGGCGGAAGTGGCTCCGCAGGAACGTCCACAATGGTGCGTTCGAGTAGCGCCAGGTCCACTCGACGATCAGCCGCACCCTCGGGTTCTTCTGCAGCGTGTCGGTCAGCCCCTCGAGCACTCGTTGCTCGGCGCCCTCCGCGTCGATCTTGATGCAGTCGACCGGGTGCCCGTTCAGGACCTGGTCGGCGCGTTCGACGCGCACGGAGATCGAGCTCCGACCCTGCGGCACGAAGCTGGAGCGGCTATCGAGATACCGCGAGATGAAGAGCGGCAGGGTCCCGGTGCCCGACCCCAGCGCGAACGGGAACAGCTCGACGTTCCGCGAGGTTCCGTTGAGGGCGACGTTCCGGCTGAGGCGGTCGAACGCCTCGGGGTTCGGCTCGAACGACCAGACATGGCCGGTCGGTCCGACCCGGGACATCGCGAGGACAGTGTAGTACCCGATGTTGGCTCCGACGTCGACGAACGTCGAGCCTTCGTGGAGCTCGGAAAGGATGAGTTCCGAGGTCCCGGGCTCGTAGCCGGGCCCGTCGGCCATCTCGCGGAACATCTGGAAGTCCTGCGGATTGCGGAGATCGAGCGCGAACTCGACCCCGAGGTGGTCCAGGGTGACGGACGGTCCCCATCGGCGGATCGCGTCCCGCTGGCTCTTCTGG
Source organism: Thermoplasmata archaeon (assembly GCA_030040035.1). Classification (GTDB taxonomy): domain Archaea; phylum Thermoplasmatota; class Thermoplasmata; order Lutacidiplasmatales; family UBA184; genus Lutacidiplasma. The sequence goes on along the minus strand of JASHUJ010000087.1, from coordinate 2,510 downwards.
GACATCAGGTTCAGGAGCGCCTCGTGCGCTTCCCGCAGCGCCGGTGAGCGGGCCGTGTAGTACGCCAGCGCGGGGATCCTCCGCTCGAGCCACAGGGTCAACCCGAGCTGGGCCCTTCGGCGGGAGTGTGCGCCCGGCAGGTTCACCACGACGGGCACCTCGCGATGGGCAGCCTGCGGTACAATATCCACGTTCCCACCCTGCGACCCCTAGTGTTCCGTAGTTTTCGGCGGCAATCGTTCGGCGTTCGTTGCGTGCACCCGGGGGCCCATCCTCGCCGGGAGCCGGAGTCGCTCCTCGAAGAGAGTCGGCCAGACATACTGGCGTCGGCCGGGAGATAAAAGCTACCCGAATCCGAGGTATCCGGGTAGTACTCACTCGCCCCCGCGCGAGGCCCGGGCCCGCGGGGACTTCCGCCGGACTCACGTGACCTGCTCGTGGCCGCCGCCCGGTTCCTCGCCTCAAGGATCTCCGGACCACTCCCGGAGCTTCCCGGACCGGCGCTCCACGAGCCACGTCCCGTAGCCGAGCCGGCGCCCCGTCGAACCCGCCCCGGCTGGCTCAGAGACGCGCCGCTATTGCGACAAAGGTCTCGAACGCGCCCACAATCCGGGCTCATCCGGCCGCCGGCGACCGCACCGGTTGGGCACATCCTTTTAAGGTCGGCCCCAGAAGATTGAGTCGATGTCTCGGGTGACGACGCCGCGCTCGGTCAAGGGATGGGTCTTCGGCCTGATCGGTCTCTCGGTGATCGCGCTGCTCGCGACCGGCATCCCGGCGGCCGCGGCGGTCCCCGGGGCCTCCGCGGGCGCATCGCACGCCCCCGCTGGAGCGACCGATACTGCGCCCGCCCGTGCAGCCGGCCCGTCCCCGTCCGACTCCCTGATCTACGGCGTACGGGCCCAGTTCCGCGTGGGGTCCGCTCCCGTCGCGTCGGCGTTCGATTCCGCGACCGGCAACCTCTACGTCACCAATTCCAAGTCGAACAACGTCAGTGTCGTCTCGACCTCAACTGACCAGCTCGTGACCACTATCGAGGCCGGATTCAATCCGACCGGCACGCTGTACGATAACGCCACGTCCTCGGTCTACGTCGCGAATTCCGTCAGCGGGGGCATTTCGGTCATCAACACGTCCACCGAACGCGTGAAGTGGTCGGTCAGCGTCGGCCTTGCGCCAGTCGGTCTCGCGTTCGACGCCGCGACGGACACAATCTTCGTGACGAACACGGGGTCGAACAACGTGAGCGTCATCGCGGGCGCGACCCACTCGGTCATCGCCAACATCCCCGCGGGCGATCAACCAATCGCGGCGGCGTTCGATGCGGCGACCGACTCGGTGTACGTCGCGAACGCGCGCTCCGCGAACGTGACGGTCATTAACGCCGAGACGGATGAGGTCACGGCGAACGTCGGCGTCGGGGACGCACCGATGGGCGTGGCCGTCGATACCGAGAACGGCGAAGTGTACGTGGACAATCTTCTCTCGAACAGCACGACCGTGATCAACGCGACGACGAACGCGGTCGTCTCCACGATCTCGGAGGCTGGCGCCGGTCCGACCGGACTCGCCTACGACAATACGACGAACGTTATCCTCGTCGCCGAGTCGCTCTCGAACCAGACCGATGTGATCTCGGGGTCGACGAACTCCATCGTCCAGCGCGTGAACGTCGGCCTGTCTCCGGTCGGGGTGGACTTCGTGGGATCTCAGGGCGTCGCCTACATCGACAACGCTGCGTCGGACAACGTGAGCGTCGTCGGCACCGCGGCCGCACCTCCGTACGCGATTGATTTCACCGAGAGCGGCCTCCCGTCGGGGAGCCCCTGGCAGGTCACGCTCAACGGGACCGCCGGCTCTTCCTCGGGCGGCACGATCGCCTTCTTCGAGGACGATGGGACGTACACCTACTCCGTGAGCCCGGTCCTCGACTACGCGGTGGCGCCGGCGAGCGGCAACATCACGGTCGACGGGTTCCCCGTGACCATCGCGATCACCTTCACCGAGTCGCTCTACACGATCCAATTCAACGAGACCGGTCTTCCGAACGCGACCCTGTGGTCCGTCACGCTCGCCGGCACCCAGGCCACGACCTCGGGCGACGGTCTCCAGCTCACCGCGCCGAACGGCACGTACAACTATACGGTTGCGAACCGGCTGAATTACTCGGAAGACCCGTCATCGGGTTCGGTCACCGTCAGCGGTTCGAACGTAGCGGTCCTGATCACCTTCTCCTCGAACCCGGGCGGCGGGGGCGGCTCCGGTGGGGGGAAGGGCGGCGGATCGTCCATCTCCTCCCCCGGCAGCTGGCCCTTCTGGGTCTGGGCGCTGATCGCGGTGGTCGCGGCGGCCGTCGTGATGTCGGTCGTCTACGTGGCGCGCCGCCGTTCCGCGAAGGGGTCGAGCGCCTCGGGTGCAGGTTCGAGCGGTCCGACCCCTCCGCCGTCGAGCTGAGACCGGTCGGATCGGTACCGGGCGAGCGGCGAGACCGGTCGCCGGTTAGCCGACGG
>JASHUJ010000086.1 GCA_030040035.1 Thermoplasmata archaeon | reverse complement strand
CGGGAGGTGCGCGAGCGCAGCGTCCCGACGCTCCAGCGGGCGAAGCTGCCGTCGCTCGAGATCTACCAGCAGCTCGGGCTCGCCGAGCTCTTCCTCAACCGGGGGAACACGCGCGGGCTCGCGGCGGTGCTCGATCGGGCGCGCGCGTTGACCGATCTCCTCCACCTCTTCCCGCCCTCGCCCGCGCTGCTCAGGTTCTGGCTCCTCGAAGGACGGAGCCTCGCGATCGCGGACAGCCTCGACGGGGCGCGCGAGCGCTGGCAGGCGATCGTCGACGAACCGTCGGCCGACTCGATCCCCCGGGTGAAGGCGGAAGCGATCGTGCGCCTGGCCCTGCTCGAGCACTCGGCGGGTCGCGGGGAGCGGGGCCGGGAGCTCGCCGCGCGAATCGAGTCGTCCGAGCTCCGGAGCGCCCTGCCCGCGTCGTGGATCGGGTGGATCGGCGATCTCGAACGGATCGCGACCGCGAGCGACTCCGGGGGCGGCGCGCTCCCGCCGCCCGCTCCCTCAGGCCGTCGCCGCGAGCCCAAGGGTCGGGAACGCGCTCGGGTCGAGCCCGTAGAGAATCGTCAGCGCGCCCACGATCGTCAGCACAACGACCACGATCCGGTTCAGTAGGCGCGGCGAGATCCGCGAGCCGAGCGTCCGCCCGAGGAACACGTTCCACGCGGCGACCGTGGCGAGCGCGAGCGAGCCCGCGAGGAAGACGATCAGCCACCCCCAGTTCGCGACGAAGATGATCTCGAAGATCATCGTGTCGTCGCCGAGCTCGAGCAGGAAGATCGTCGCGAACGCGGCGAGGAGCGCCGAGCGGACCTCGTCGCGCCGGGGCACCGCGGCGTCGTCCTCGGGGTGAAAGTAGACCCAGGCCGCGTACCCGAGCAGGAAGACGCCCCCCGCCACTCGGACGAGGCCGATCCGCGAGGACCCCAACGCCGAGATCAGCGCCGCGCCGACCGAGACCGCGAGGGCGGTCGTGGCGACGAACGCGATCGCCGCGCCGGCCCAGCTCGCGACGGCGTGGGCGCGGCTCGCGTAGGCGATGAGCGCGAAGCTCGTCCGGTCGAAGATCTCGAGCCCGCCGATGACCAGGAAGACGAGAACGAACCCGGTCGCGAACCCGGCGCTCACGGGGCGATCCCTCGAGCGCTAGGCGAGGTGCTGGCGGAAGTCGTCGACCTGCCGATCGCAGAACGCGCACGTCAGGACCACCGGGCGGCGCTGCGTCACCTCGAACTCGCTCTCGATCGGCTCCGCCTGGTTCGAGATGCAGTTCGGGTTCGGGCAGCGGAGCACGCCGAGGATCCGATCCGGAAGGTCGACCGGGCGCTTCTCCCGGACCTTGAAGTCCCGGATGATCGAGATCGTCGCGGTCGGGGTGACGAGCGCGATCGCGTTCACCTTCCGCGGGGAGAGCTCCATGTTCTCGACCTTCACGATATCCTTCCAGCCGAGCTTGTTGCTCCGCACGTGGAGGACGACGCTCACCGTCGAATCCCGGTCGAGGTTCTGGATGCCGATGATCCGAAGGACCTCGAGGGCGAGTCCGTTCCCGATGTGGTCGATGACGGTCCCGTTCTTGATCGGGGTGATCTTGAGCTCGCGGACCGCCATCTAGCCTCCCTTCTTCGCGCCGCCCACGATCGCGTCGAGGAGGGCCATCCGTACCGGGACCGCCAGGAACGCCTGACGGAAGTAGAGCGCGTGCGGCGTCTCGTCGACCTCGGGGGCGATCTCGCCGGCGCGCGGGAGCGGATGCATCACGGCGAGCCGGGGCTTCGCCTCCTTGAGGACGGTCGCGTCGACCCGGTACGAACCGGCGACCTTCCGGTACTCGGCCTCGTCGCCGAACCGCTCCTTCTGGATCCGCGTCACGTAGAGGACGTCCGCGTCTCGGATCGCCCGCCCGAGATCCGGTTCGACCGTCAGCTTCCCGCCCAGGTGCTCGAGGCGCGAGCGGTATTCGTCCGGGAGCCCGAGGGACGGCGGCGCGCACAGCACGAGCTCGCACCCGAACAGGGTGAGGGCGTGGGCGAGCGAATGGACCGTGCGGCCATACTTGAGATCCCCCAGCAACACGACCCGGAGCCCCCGGAGCGTCTCGAAGGCCTCGTGCATGGTCGCGAGGTCGAGCAGTGTCTGGGTGGGGTGCTGTCCCGCGCCGTCCCCGGCGTTGATCACCGGGCGGTCGGAGGCTCGGGCGGCGAGCCGGGCCGATCCCTCGTTCGGATGGCGGATCACGATCGCGTCGGCGTACGAGCTCAGCATCCGGATCGAGTCGTGCAGGCTCTCGCCCTTGCGCATCGAGGTGACCGACGCGTCGGCGATCGTGATGCACGTCCCGCCGAGGCGCTGGACCGCCGCCTCGAACGACAGCCGGGTCCGGGTCGACGGTTCGAAGAACGCCATCGCGACGATCTTGTCCGCGAGCGGATGGGTCACCTTCGATCCTTCCGCGTACGGGATCATCTTCCGGGAGGCGGCCAGGACCTCCTCGATCTCCTCGAGCGAGAGGTCCCGGATCGAGATCAGGTCGCGTCCGTGAAGGCTCATCCGGGGCGCGGCAGGAACCTTTGGTTTATTCACTTATCCCCGGGGCGATGCGCGCGGCGGAACCCCTAAGGAACCGGGTCGGTTGGCCCGCCCGTGGCATCTGCTCCTCCGTGGTGGGCGTGGGGGCTCATCGCCTTCCTCGGCCTCGTCTGGGGTCTCAACTTCATCTTCCTCAAGCTCGGACTCGAGTACGCGAGCCCGCTCTGGCTCGCGTTCCTGCGCGCCCTCCTCGGCCTGGCGGGAACGGCCGCCCTCCTGCGCTCGACCCGGGGACCGATCCCGCTCGACGCCCGGGGCCGACGGGACGCGATGCTGATCGGGATCCCGTCCACGGCGATCTTCTACGCGCTCGTCTTCGCGGGGCTGGCGAGCGTACTCCCCGGGATCGCTTCGGTGCTCGTCTACACGTTTCCGCTCTGGGTCGCGTTACTGTCGCCCTGGGCGCTCCGGCACCCCCTGACCGGTCGGTTGAGCGGGGCGCTCGCGGTCGGATTCGCTGGGGTCGTCCTGCTCTCCCAGCCTTGGGCGGACCTGCACGGCGGGATCTCTTCGATCGCGGTCGTCGAGCTGCTCGGCGGAGCCGTCGCCTGGGCGCTCGGAACGGTCCTGTTCCAGCGTCGGTTCGCCGCCGCCGAGCTCGTCGAGGCGAACGCCTACCAGCTCCTCGGGGGTCTGATCGGTCTCGGGGTGCTCGTCGTCGTCTTCGCCCCAACCCCGCTGCCGCGGTTCACGCCGCAGCTCGCGGTGGACGTAGCATGGCTCGGACTCCTCGGAACGAGCGGTGCGTACACGATCTGGTCGTACCTGCTGGGCAAGACGCGCGCGCTGACGCTCTCGGCGTACGTCTTCCTCGTGCCGATCGTCGCGCTGATCGCTTCCGCCCTGGTCTTCGGGGAACGGCTGGCGCTGATCCCGCTCCTGGGGGTCGCGCTCGTCCTCCTCAGCATCTACCTGGTCGGCAGCGCACCCCGAGCGCACGAGATCCGCCCGCCCGATCAGGGTTCCGCGGCGTCCATGTCGGACGACGAGCGGGCGACTCCGATGTAGTGATGGCAACCGATGCACCACGGGGTCGAACCCTTCACGTACGACTCGAGCGAGCGGTCGCGCGTGATCACGTAGCCGGCCTCCCGGCAGTGCTCGCACGAGCAGGGGGCCGCCTTCTCGCAGTCCTCGCACACGAACCCGGCTAGGGCCTTCGCCTAGTTCAGATGTCTCACCGGACCGTTGACCGGCGCGCACTTCGTTGGACTTGCCGTCGAACCCCTCGGTGCTCGTGGGTCGAGAAAATGGCAAGAGAGCGGGGGTGTTGGAGGACTCGAGACCATATGCCGCCCGGTCCGAGATCGCGTCGCGCCGTGGTCGAGCGGCTCCTCCGATCTCCGGAGCCTTCCGTCCGATGGCGCGCCCGGGTCCGGATTCTCGGCGAGGAGCGTACCGAGCCTCGGATACGTCGACTCGAGGAGGAGATCCGGTCCTCGCCCCGCGTCCGGCGTTTGCTCACCCATCGGGACGCCGCGTTCCGCCCGGGGACCGGCCGCAGTCTCTACCACTACTGGCAGGGGCTCCACTGGGCGCTCGCCTCCCTCGCCGATATCGGCTACCCGACGGAAGATCCGGACCTGCGACCCCTCATCGATCGGGCCCTCGAGTTCTGGACACGTCCGCGGTACGACCGGTTGATCATCGAGGACGGGTCCCGAAAGACCACGGCGAACCTCGGGGTCCGGGTGATCGACGGGCGCCCCCGCCGATGCGCGTCGATCCAGGGAACCGCCCTGCTGTACGCTATCCGGCTCGGATTCGTCGACGACCGGGCCCACCATCTCGCCGACCTGATCGAGCGGTGGCAATGGCCGGACGGTGGCTGGAACTGCGATCGGCGACCGGCCGCTTCGACCTCCTCCTTCATGGAAACGCTCACGACCATGCGCGGGCTCGCGGCCTATGCCGGGGCCACGGGGTCGAGACCGGCCCGCACGGCCGCTCGTCGTGCCTCCGAAGTGTTCCTCGGGCGCCGGTTGTTCCGTCGCCGGTCCGACGGATCGGTCATGCGACCGGACTTCGTTCGTCTGCACTTCCCGGTCTACTGGCACTATGACGTGTTGGCGGGGCTGAAGGGGATCACGGACGTGGGACGCATCTCCGACCCGCGGACCGCCGACGCGCTCGACTGGCTCGAGGCGCGCGAGCTTCCGGATGGGGGGTGGCCGGCCGAAAAACGGTACTACCGGGTCTCCCGCAGGTTCGAGGGGAGCAGCGAGTACGTGGACTGGGGTCCGTCCGATCGACGGCGCCCGAACGCCTGGGTCACGACCGACGCCCTCTTTGTGCTTCGCGCCGCCGGTCGGTTCGCCGCCTAGCGCTTCGGCGCACGAGTCGGCGGTCGAGGACGGCCGGCCCGCGATCGCCGGACCTGCCGAAGGTAGTCGCTTCGCATCGCCCGCCCGAAGTGCTTCCACATCTCGTTGAGCTCCGCCTTCAGGGCCCGTTGCGACGGATTCCTTCGGGCGAGGCCCACGGGGGTTCGGGCGCCGTGGAAGGTGAACTCCGTGACCTCTGGGGCCAGCGGGCGAAGCGTGTACACCAGGTCCCAGTTTCGATAGTTGCCGACCGCGGTGGCGGTCCACCGATCCGGCGGGTGGAGCGTCACCGTCTGCCGGCTCCACGCCCAGCCCGCGGGGTAGTCGTAGAGCGTCTCGTAGACCACGCGGCGGTCCGAACGGCTCAAAATTCTCCGCGCGTGCCCATCCCCCGCGAGTTGACCGTCCTCGGACGTATAGTCGGTGCACCATCGGAAAGCGAAGTCGATCGGCACGCGGAATGTCTGCCGGATCTCGTAGATATCGGGACTCGGTATCCGACCCGCGCGGCCGGTCGAGCGACGACGAGAGCTGCGGGGCCCCGGGTCGGTTCGACGCGACATAGGATTCCGTTCGGCGCGTCGGCTACAACAGGGGTCCCGTGGGCTTCTCCTCTTCCCTCGGGTCGGCGCGGCGAAGGTCATGGTAGCAGACCCGGCAGCGCTTGGGGCTCGGGAGCAGGTCCTTCGGGAGGCAAGCGCACTCACACTCCGTCGGGGTCCCGCCTTCTTCGTCCGCGCTCCCAGTCGAGGTGCATAGCTCGCACATCCGCCGGTGGACGGCTCGGTCACGATAACAGCATCGCGGTCGCCGGGCTCGGCCGAGCGCTCACTTCCGGAACGTCGTCGGCCGCCGCGAGTTGCCGGGCGAGAACCGAAGCGATCGCCGTTGGCAACTTCCCGCGCGGCCTAGACGGAGGTCGGCGGATCCGCGCGCCGATGTGCCCGCGCGCCGAGGGCCAGCAACGCCCAACCGGTACCGGCGACCCCGCCAAAGAAGACGGTGAAGCCAAGCGACGGCGATATCCGAAGGACCCCGATCCAGTCGAGGAGCTGGTCCAGGAGCGGCGGGGTCCCGAACAGGGCGAAGACGACTCCCCACCACTCGGCCCGAGTGTACGGGTACGACTGGCGGCGTTTCCGACGCATGCGCGACCACCGAGTAGGGCCCAACCGACCAATAATCCTACCCCGGTCCACGGCGTGACGTGGAGGAGCTCTCCCGGCCCCTCGGACCCGTCGATTCACCGGTGGTCGGTCCGGACCTCACGAACTCGCGTCAAGGGCTCTCGAGCCGACCCGGGCGGAACCAAGAAGCGCCTTCGTCCGGCCCGTATCTCCGGGGCCTCGCACGGGGCGCGAACCGAATGGGCAGGTTCGAAGATCAGTCCGCGTCGAGTAGGCCCATCTCGCGCAATCGATGTTCGGCTAGGTAGAGCCCCACGAGGGTGCTCCCACCGTGGATCCGGCCGAGCTTCAGACGTCGGTAGACCTCGCGCACCGGGAGGACGACGGGCCGGACGAATTCCCCCGGATCGGGGTGAGCTCGACCGAGGCGCAGCCCCTCGCCGAGGAAGATATGCCCTCGAAAGACCCCCCAATGGGGGTTCGGGTAGTAGCGGCCAATCAAATTGAGCTTGCGGGCCTTCCACCCCGTCTCTTCCTCGAGCTCCCTTCGCGCGCCGGCGCGGGCGGTCTCGCCGGGTTCGAGCCGTCCCGCCGGTAGTTCGAGCAGACGGAGGCCCGGGCTCGGGTGAAGATTCTCCACCATCGGAATCCCGTGGTCCCCAGTCACTCCGACGACGACGGAGAAGGAGGGCGACCGGACCAGCGGCGTGACTAGGGACGCGCCGGCGGGCGTCCTCCACCGGTCCTCGACCACGCGGAACCGTCCTAGCCGGCACACGACACGCGACGGCAGGTGGTGCCATTTCGCCACGGCTCGGGAACGGACCCCCGCAGATAACCTTGGAAGAGTCCCACTCTCCGGAAGCCGCGGGCCGCTCCGGGCGTCCTCGTCTACGGCGCGAGCCCGGGACATGGGTGAGGAGATAAAGGCGGCCGGGGCGCCTGACGCGGCTGCGGTGCAGCGTCCTGCCATCGGAGGGTCACGTGGTACGGAGCGAGTCAAAGTCGAGAGCGCGCAGAGGCTACCGGACGGTTACGTGGAGCCTGGGTTGCACGATCGGGACCTGCGCCCTCAACCGTGCCACTGCGGGTGCGCGACTGTCGACATCGCGCGCCAAAGGTCTGGGTTGGTCGGCCGCTAGAAGCCTCCGAATCATCGCTGAGAGCCCAAGTCGCTGTGTCACGTTCCGCGACTACGGGTGTCGCTCCTGTCGCTGAGCCGATGTCCTAATGGAAGTCCCGACCAAGTCGTCCTGCCGATGAGCGGGGAGATCTCGATTTCGGCCAAGCGCACACGACGAGTTTTCCAGCACCTCATACCGCACCAACGTGAACAAGATCGACTATCGGATCGACGCGAGGGGGCAATCTGGCGGTCGTGGGCATCAACGAACTCAGCCGCTGGGGCGACGGCTCGACCTCGAGGACATCCCCGCGCGGTTGGTTTCTTACGGTGTGAAGGTGCGGCCACTGCGACGGATCGGCGCGTCGATCGTCGCGGGACAGAGCTCGTCCTCACCGATGTGCGTCGTCTGGTACAGCTCCCAACTGTCCGAGTCAGTGGTCCGCCAGCCGGAGGGCTGGAAGGACGATCCTCAGGAGGCGGTGGGATTGACGAGCGGCGCAATTGCGAGTCCGATGTGCCGCCTCCCAGGGTGGGAGAGACGTCGCAGTGCGGCCATCCACGCCGGTTCGATAGCCACCGGCGGTGAAGAAGTTCCTACCGAAAGGAAGCAGGGAGTCAACCTCCCGCTAGCTCCCGTTACGGTTTGCTCACGGTTTCGAACCATCGCCGTTCCAATAAGGTCCTTGGGAAGACGAGGACTGACGCGCGGACCGCTCCGCCAATTCAGAGATCGGGGGATGTTGTCTACCCCGCCAGTAGTTGATCCCCGCGATCGCGATTCCCGACATGAGGAGAGCGAACCCGGCCACAACCACGGCCACGGATAGTAACTCGATCTGATTTTGGACCCCCATGTCGACGCACTTGGAAGCGGCGCCTCCCGGACAGAACGACGCTCTGATGTAACTGATAATGATTGCAAGGACAATAAGAGATACACCGAATGACGACAAGAGAATGCTTACGAGGTATCCCCAAGCTGTTGCCTTCATACACTGACGACCGCTCGGCCCTCCCTGGCACTCTCCTGCTTAACATCCATCGACGAGACTTCATCCTTTGGATTCGCTGGCCCCGCCATTCCAACCCTCGACTCGATGCCAGAGGTCGGCCTTCGAGGCTCAGTTTGGGCAGGTTGTGGGAAAGTGGGTGGTCGAGTATTGCTCGGTAAATTGGCTCCCGGTTACGTCGGACGGCGTCACCCATTGGCATTCATAGTCGTTTCCGAGATTGTAGAACGCACCGTCAGAAGTCGACACTTCCCCTCCTCACCGCGATCCGTGAATTCATTCACGCCGTCGAGCGGAGATGACTTACTCTGGACACGGCGAAGCAATCGTGCCCACAGGAGGGGGCGATGCGCGCTGTCGAGCGCCTACTGGCCGGGCGACAACTGATGACGCAGTCGGTGAGGGTCCGCTTGGCCCTCCCGGTGTAGAAACATGTCACTCGGAAACGCAGCGGCTTGCTCGAGTGGACTGAGCATGCGGTACTGTACCGAAAGACAGATGGGGACGTCGGCTCGAGCCCGCTCGGAGGTCTACCGCACAAGGGCGTCGCCCCTGAGGCAAACAGAGGGACCTGGGACCCCGGTGAATCCGCGGCCAGAAGTGGTTTACTCTCCATCGGTGGAGAGACGAACGAACCGCGGGGCAAGTTCGACGAAAGATCGGGCGCGGCCCAGAGTCGCCGGGGGTTCCCCGCCCAAAAAGGCGTGTTTTTGGGCGGGCGGCCCGCCAGTTTCCTGACGGGCCGGCCAGGTCGTGGTAGTAAGCCCCATTCCGTTTCAGGCAGCATTCGACTGCGCGCTCTCCTCGACGGTCAGGGGAACCCCTCCTCCCGTCAGTCAGGGCTTGCTCCCGGGGAGACGGCCGTTTCACCATTTCCCGAAGGAACCTCCGATGCCGCATCTTCACCGTACCTTCGGGCTGTGTCGTTTCTGCTCCGGAGCTCGGACTCTCGCCCGTCGGGCTCCCACCCGACCCCGTGTTCCCCGGAGTGGGGACTTTCCTCAGCGGCCGGTCGTTGCCGACCGGGTCCACCGTCAGCTGCCCTCCACCTCCTGGCGTTCCCGCGAGATGGCGCCCAGCGAAAAACCTGTCGACCCGATCCGCGGAGGTCGGCCCGGACCCCGGTCCGCCCAGTCCGGAGCACCCCAACGCCAAAATCCCCCCGCAACGTGGAGCTCGGTATGACCGGCCCTGCCGCTTCGGGCTCTCGGCCGCTCCCGCGCGAGGGAAAGCTCGAGATCCCGTCGCTGATCCCGTGTCTCCTCCTCCGGGGCGGCCAGGTCTACCTGCCGGGACCGACGGGTCCCGTGCCCGCGCGATCGGCCGCGCCGGCCTCGTTCGACCCCTTCGACGTCGTGGACCGGCTCACGCCGGAGTACTCGCTCCTCTATGTCGTCGACCTCGACGGCATCGATCGGAGCGATCCGCAGCTCGACTACATCCAGGAGCTCTCTCGGGACATCGCGCTGTGGGTTGACGCGGGCGTACGGAGTTCCGACCAAGCGATCGATATCTTGGTCGCCGGGGCCCACCGGGTGGTGCTGTCGAGCGCCTACCTGCGGGGCCCCAATGCCCTGGCGCGGGCCTGGAAGCTCTCGACCGAGCTCGTCTTCGAGGTCGAGATGACGGGTGACCGGCTGACGTCGACCGCTGGCGACTGGGGGACCCAGGACCCGGTCGAGCTCGCTCGCGCCGTCCGGGCCGCGGGCCCCGATCACATCGTCGTCTCCCCCCGGGAGACGGATCCGGACTGGACGGTCGTCGGGGCGATCGCGGGGGCGGGACCGACCTGGGTCGACGGGTCCTTCGACCCATCGCAGCTCTCCCGGCTGAAACAGGCCGGGGCGCTGGGAGGCATCTTCCATCTCAACGAACTCTGGGCCCGCTGGGCCGCCGCCGGCGGTGGTGGGAACCCGGAGTCCGCCGGGCCGACGGGGCGCGATGATGAAGACAAGAACCGGCTGACCGATGATGAATGATGGGCGAGCTGAGCGCACCGTCCGAGCCGATCGAGCGCCGCCGCGCTGGACAATCGTAAAAGCCACGCCGTAGCTCGCGCCCGCGAACCACCATGTCCGACGCCGCTCGTCTGCGAGTCGCTCTCCCGGACGGATCGACCCTCGAGGTCGAGCCCGGGACGACGGCCGGCACCGCGCTCGCAGCGTGGCAGCCCGCGCACGCTCCGGAGTTCCTCGCCGCCCTCTGGGACGGGCACCCGATCGATCTGGCCCGATCGCTCGAGTCGGACGGGCATCTCGCGCCGCTGACCTTTGCCGACCGGCAGGGCCGGGAGATCCTCGAACACTCGTCCGCTCACCTCGTCGCCAAGGGGCTGACCGAGACGATCCCGGATGCGAAGCCGACCCACGGGCCGCCGACCGAGGACGGTTTCTTCTACGATTTCGACGTCCGCCCGCTGACCCCCGAGGACCTCGACTCCGTCCGCGCCCGCATGGCCGAGGCGATCCGGGCGCGGGAGACGTTCCGGCGGCGCGAGGTCTCGAAAGAGGAGGCCCGACGGATCTTCGCGACGAACCCGTACAAGCTCCGCTACATCGCCGACGCGCCGGAGGGGGAGCCGGTCTCGATCTACGACACCGGCTCGTTCACGGACCTGTGCCGGGGGCCCCACGTGCCGGACACCGGATGGCTGGCCGGGATCCACGTACTCGGATTCTCGTCGATCGCACCGGACTCGTCGGGTGGGCCCTCCCTCCAGCGGATCCGGGGGATCGGGTTCCCCACTCGGCGCGAACTGGACGCGTATCTCAAGCTGCGGTCGGAGGCGGAGGCCCGGGACCACCGTGCGATCGGTACCCGGCAGGACCTGTTCTTCTTCGTCGACGAGGCCCCGGGCTGTCCGGTCTGGATGCCACGGGGGATGGTGCTGATCCGCGAGCTCGAGCGCTACGTGATGGAGCATCTGAAGGACGCGGGATACGTCGAGATCCGCACGCCGCTCCTGTTCGCGCGCTCGATCTACGAGACCAGCGGTCACTGGGACCACTATCGGGAGAACATGTTCCTGTCGGTCGTCGACGACCGGGAGTTCGGCTGGAAGCCGATGAATTGCCCGGGTTCGATGCTCGTCTTCCGCGCCCGCGCCCGCAGCTATCGGGAGCTTCCGATGCGGCTCGCGGAGTTCGCCCCGCTCCACCGAAACGAGCTGAGCGGCACCCTGAGCGGCCTCACTCGGGTCCGGGAGATGGTGCAGGACGACGCGCACATCTTCGTCACGGAGGAGCAGGTCGAGTCCGAGATCCGCGTGCTCCTCGAATGGATCCGGCAGGCGTTCACGACGTTCCGCCTCGCCTGGTCGTACGAGCTCTCGACCCGACCCGAGAAGTTCCTCGGCGACCCCGTCCAGTGGGACCGCGCCGAGGCGATCCTCGGCTCGCTGCTCAAGGAGTCGGGCGTCGAGTACAAGGTCTCGCCCGGTGAGGGGGCCTTCTACGGACCGAAGATCGACATCCATATCCGGGACTCGCTGGGGCGCCCGTGGCAGACCGGGACGATCCAGCTCGATTACCAGATCCCCGCCCGGTTCGGCCTCCAGTACCAGGGACCGGACGGCCAGCTGCACACCCCGATCGTGATCCACCGGACGATCCTCGGCACCTGGGAGCGGTTCCTCGGGGTCTTCATCGAGCACTGCGCGGGCCGCTTCCCGCCGTGGCTGGCCCCGGTCCAGGTCCGCGTCCTGCCGGTCACCGAGCCCCAGGCGGAGGGCGCGCGCGGTCTCGCGGAGGAGCTCGCGGCGGTCGGGATCCGCGTGGAGGTCGCCGGCACGGAGGACTCGCTCTCGAAGCGCGTGCGCGCCGCCGAGCTGGACCGGGTCCCGTACGTGGCGGTGATCGGGGAGCGGGAGGTCAGCGAAGGGACGGTCTCGGTCCGCATCCGCGGCACCAAGGAGAGCCGCTCGGTCTCCCGGGCCGAGTTCCTCACCCACGTCGTCGACCGAGTGCGCCGGCGCGAGTTCGATCCGTAGCGGGCGTCACAGCCGCTGCGAGCGACGGCTCCGGCGGGCCTCGACGCGGGCGTCGAGGTACATCGTCTCGAGCTGCGCGGAGTCGACCTGGTGCGCGGAGCGCAGGTGCTCGCGCATCCGAACGAGCTCGATCGGCTCCCCGCAGACCTTGCACGCGATGCGGGTCCGCCGCTCCGAGGTGTCGCGCGGTCCGCCCGAGATCATGCGCAAGGGCTGGGATTTCGGCCTAAAGAACGCATGGGTCGATGCGCAGCCTGACCGCTCGGTCGGCCCCCGCTCCTCGGCAAGTCTTATGTGCGAATCCCCTTGAGCGGCTTCGGATTTCCCCGTTGCGACCATGACCTTGTCGACCGGCCAGATCGAACTGCTCGTCTTCCTGTCCGCGCTCGCGGGACTGCTCTACGCCGGGATCCAGACCGGCCTCCTCCTCCGGGAGGATGAGGGCGACGAGCGGATGCGCGAGATCTCGGGGGCCATCCGGGAGGGCGCCGTCGCCTTCCTGCGCCGCGAGTACACGTTCGTGTTCATGGTGGCCGTGGTCCTCGCCGTCGTGATCGCCCTCGCCTTCGGGATCACCGGTACCGGGGCGTACCTCGCCGTCGGCTTCCTCTTCGGCGTCGCCGGCAGCGCGCTCGCGGGGGCCGTCGGGATGGTCGTGAGCATCCGCGCGAACGTCCGGACGGCCGCGCACGCGCGCCAGGGGAATCTGGGGGCGACGCTCAACTACGCGTTCCGCGGCGGCAGCGTCACGGGCCTCTCCGTCGCCGGGCTCGCACTGCTCGAGCTCGTGGGCTTCTACTGGGCGTTCCACGGGAACGTCCTCAACATGGTCGGGGTGCTGTTCGGCGCCTCGCTGATGAGCCTGTTCGCGCGCGTCGGCGGCGGGATCTACACGAAGGGCGCGGACGTCGGGACCGATATCGTCGGGAAGGTCGAGGCGGGGATCCCCGAGGACGACCCCCGGAACCCCGGCGTCATCGCGGACAACGTGGGGGACAACGTCGGCGACTGCGCCGGGATGGCCGCGGACCTCTTCGAGACGTACGTCGTCACCGCGCTCTCCGCGATGCTCCTCGGCTACCTGATCGGGAACCTGAAGGGCGCGACCCCGCTCCTGACGCTCTTCCCCAACGCGATCCTCTTCCCGCTCCTCGTCTGCGCCTGGGCGATCATCGCAACGATCGTCGGAACGTTCTTCGTCCGCATGCGGCCGGGCGGGACGATCATGGGCACGCTCTACCAGGGCCTGGCCGCGACGACCGCGGTCGGCCTCGGCGGGCTCTATCTCCTGGACTACTACTTCATGAACGGCAATCTCGGGATCTTTGCTGCGACGGCGGTCGGACTCGTCGTGATGATCCTGATCGTCATCGTGACCGATTTCTACACGAGCGCGAGCTACCGGCCGGTCCACAAGATCGCCGAGGCATCGCAGGCCGGCGCGGGCCCGACGGTCATCAGCGGGCTCTCGGTCGGCCTCGAGGCGACGTGGATCCCCGGGATCGTCATCGTCGTCGGGACGCTGGTCGCGTACGCGGCGGCGGGCTGGTACAACGGCTTCTCGTCGACGGTCGCCCCGGACCCGTACCTCGGCCTCTACGGCATCGGGCTCGCGGCCGCGAGCATGCTGAGCGTCACCGGGATGATCATCTCGATCGACGCGTTCGGTCCGATCACCGACAATGCGGGTGGCATCGCCGAGATGGCGAAGCTGTCCGAGTCGGCTCGCGCCATCACGGACCCGCTCGACGCGGTCGGCAACACGACCAAGGCCGTCACGAAGGGCTACGCGATCGGCTCGGC
>JASHUJ010000085.1 GCA_030040035.1 Thermoplasmata archaeon | reverse complement strand
GGGGCCGGCGAGGCGCTGGGCACGATCGCGGCCCACCAGGCGTGCACGACGATCTTCGGCCTGCTCAACTCGATTCCGGGGACCGTCATCGACAGCGCGACGGCCGTGGCCTCGGTCCAGACGGACGCCTCGGCGTTCCTCGCGGCGCATTCGGGCGTGAACGCGGACTATAGTCTCCTCGGAGGCGTTACGATCGGCACGTACCAGCTCGGGCCCGAGTGGATGGTGAACTACACCACGTGCCCAGTTTCACCTGCGGCGGGAGAGACGGGTACTTCCTTCAATGCGACCGTCAATGCGCTGACCGGCGCCGTAATCTACTACCAGACCCAGGCGACCGTGACCTGCGAGTCCGAGTCGACCGTGACCTTCGTCGTCGTGGGTCCTTCCGCTGTAGGTTTCGAGACGGGCCAGTTCCTGCCGCAGTGGATTGCTCGGGATTTTGGCCCGTAACGGCACTCGGTGGGTGGGGAGGGCCAAGCGAACCCGGCCCGCGGTCGTGAGTATATATACGCGGTCCGCCAAAATCTAGCTGGGTAACGGGGCGGCAGGTCCCCATCCATGAGCAGTTCGTCGGGGGAAACGCAGCCGGACCCAATGGACGAGTTCGAGCGGCAGGCTCGGAGTACTGGCCTCACCCTCCCGCGCACTCGCAAGTCCAGGCTCGGTACGGTCGCTGCGATCGTGGCCGTCATACTGATCGCATCGGTCGGTCTCGGTGTAGCCACCGGTTGGATGAACTTCCGGCCGGCCTCTTCCGGTCCCCCCGGGCTTCTCGGTTCCCAGTCCTGCTCGACCTTCGTGGGCCAAAAGGTACGACTCGCTGGAGCGACCTCTTCGGATCCGGATCCCAGCTTCGCCGCCTCCCTAGTCGAACTCGCGGGTCAGTTCACGGGCGCCTACGGTAGCTGCGTCACGATCGCCTATCCGACGCAGAGTGGCGACGAGGGCCTGTCCGCCATGTCGGCCCGGTCCGCCGACTTCACCGTGCTCGAGTCCCCGCCCACCCTGGGAGAGCTCTCCTCCCTCCCGGCGCCGGCCTACGTGCTGCCGATCGGGCTTTCTTCGCTCAGCGTAATCTACCACCTCCCGAACCTCTCCGGGACTCTGCAGCTGAACGGATCAATCCTCGCCGGAATCTACGAGGGGAAGATCACCCAATGGGACGCCCCCGCGATCGGGGCGTTGAACCCGGGGCTCAATCTTCCGAGCGGGGTCCCGATCTCGGTGTTCGTCCGGGGGGACGCGACGACCCTGAATTCCGTACTTTCGAGCTACCTGAGCGACGCGAGCGCGTCCTGGAACTCGACCTATGGCCCCGGATCACCCGCGCGGTGGCCCACCGGAACCGAGGAGAGTAGCGGCGCTGCCCTCGTGGGGGCCCTCGCGAATGTGACGGGCGCGATCGGGTATGTGGCCACCGGAACCCCCCTCCCCCCGTCGGTCGGGACGTCGGGCCTCGAGAACCCGGCTGGATCGTTCGTCACGCCCGAGTCGAGCGCGGTCACCGCCGCGGCCGCGGCGTTCGCAGGGCGGGCCTCCGGAGCGGGTGCGAACTGGACCGGTACTTCGTTGCTCGACGCCCCGGGGAACCTCAGCTACCCCGTGAGCTTCCTCAGTTACTTGATCGTCTATCAGGACCTCGGACAGAGCTTCGGCGGAAATCTCACGCTCGGCTCGGCGGAGTGGGAGATGACCTTCCTCTGGTGGGTCCTCACTGATGGAGGGTACCTGACCACCCCCCTCGGCTTTGTCGAGCTCCCATCGCCCATCGTCACGACGGGCCAGATCGTGATGGAGAAGGTCGCGTTCGATGGCAAGTCGGTCCTGGAGAGCACCGAAGGAAGCGAAACCGGAGGCGAGACCGGTGAATTCTGATCCGACCGCTCTCCCCGACGGCGCGGCCGGTGACTCGGCGGACGCACGTGGCCCAGCTCTACTGAACTGGTTCACGGGGTGGAGGGCCGCGCTGGCCCTATTGGCCGTGGCGCTGCTCGCCGCGGGCACTGCGGGTCTGTTCGGCTGGGTCCAATCGTCGGCGGGTCTGCCCGCCCCGGTCGGGTCTGCCGTTTCGGCCCTCGTCTCGCCGCTGTTCGTGCTGGTCGTGGCCGCCGAACTCCTGGTCGTCGGGCTGCTCGCTCGTCGCGACCTCGACGGGCGAGTGCGGGTCCTTCTGATCAGCCAATCCGCCATCGTGGCAGTGTCCCCCACCGTCCTCCCCGGAGGAACCTGGGCCACGCTGTCGGCGTGGGTGGGGGTTGGGCTGTACGTCGCCCTGTTCGTCGTCGCCCTGCAGTTTATCTATCGCACCAAGCAGTTGACCCCCTCCGTTTCGCGACTGATCGTCGCGTGGTCGGTCGCCGGAACGCTCACGGGCGCCGGGTGGTTCGTCTGGCACCTCTACGGGAATCCCCTCGTCCTTGCTCTCGCGATCGTCACCCAACTCCTCGTCGGCCTCTCCGCCGGGCTCCTCCCCCGGCCGACCGCTCCCGAGACGCGGCTTCCCTGGCTCCTCCATCCGTTTTGGGTCTTCGAGATCCTCCTGTTCACGTTCCTGACCGAATTCTTCCTCGGGGCCCTGCTCGATCTCCTCGTCGCCGGGCCGACGTTCCTCGGGTTCATCCCGTTCCTGCCCTACTCGGGGAGTGCCGTCCACGTCGCCGGTCTCGCCGTGTACAACGGGCTCTGGTTCGGGGCCGCCATCCTCGCGTCGGCGTGGTTCCTCATCGTGATGGGCTTCACGATGGGGATGCTGGTCGTCTTCAAGATCCGCGAGACCCGGGAGCGGGCGCTGCGGTACCGCCTCGCGCTGATGATCGCGGTCTATGGCCTCGCCGCCATCTACATCCCGAGCCTCGCGTCCTCGACTCCGATCACGACCGATCCCGCCCTCGCGAACCTCCCGGTGATCGGCTGGGGATTCGGCCTCCGGTCCGGGGGTCCGTTCGAGTCGACCGCGTTCTTCGCGATCCTGTTCATGTACGCCTTCGTGGCCGTCATGACGGTGCTGTTCGGCCGCAAGGCGCTCTG
>JASHUJ010000084.1 GCA_030040035.1 Thermoplasmata archaeon | reverse complement strand
GGCAACCGCCGGGACGCTCCAGCTCTACGGTCCGCGACTCCGGGTCCTCGGCCTCTTCGGCTCCGCGGCGCGCCGCGACCACTCTCCTCACAGCGACGTGGACCTGCTCGTGGTGGCGGACCCCATCCGGGCTCGGGCGGCTGAACGGCTGGACGAGGTCCGAGAGCTCCGGAACGATTTGAGAGGGCCTTCGCCCGGTCCGACGGGCGGGCGGGGAACATGGCATGCGGCCCAGTTCGTGCCGATGAGTGTCGAGGAGCTTCGCGCCGAGCCGCCGATCCTGCTGGACATGACGCAGGACGCCGTGATCCTCTACGACCCGTCGCGGCTCCTTTCCGGGGTCCTGAGCGAGCTATCGCGGAAGCTCCGGGCGCACGGGGCTCGTCGCATCGTGCCGACCGACGGCGCCGCGTACTGGCAACTGAGTCCCGGCGCGCGGCTGGGCGAGGTGCAGGAGCTGTGAACCTCGGCCGGCTCGCGGAAGACCAGCTCAGTCGGGCTGCGTCACGCCTGCGCGACGCGGAGCGGGCCTATCGCGAGCGTCGATGGCCGGATACGCTTCGTTTCTGTCAGGAGGCGGTCGAGCTCGCTCTGAAAGCCCTCCTGCGGGCGATGGCGGTCGAGGTGCCCAAGCGACACGACGTCGGGCCCGTCCTTCGGACCATCACCGCCGACCTTCCCGCGGGATTCCGCCGGCGTCTGCCCCAGGTGCTCGAGCTCTCGGCCGAGCTCGCAGATCGGCGAGCGCTCGCGATGTACGGCGACGAAGTGGGAGGCAAGACTGCGAGCGATGTCTTCCAGAGCCGCGCCGAGGCACGTCGATATCTCACGGAGAGTCAAGCGCTGGTCGCGCTCGTCCAGCGATACGTCCGCCCCCGCGCCCGCCGGAAACCCCGATCCGTTCCTCGCCCGCCCACGCCGCGGTGACGAGATGGTCGGAGGAGCGCGTCGGCGTGGGTCCGGTGATCCCTGGGTCAGGAACTTTGGAAGTGTCGTTCGAATAGGGGTCCTCAGAAGAGGGCGCTCCACCGACGGCTTTTGGTCGCCGTGCGGCCCCGGGGATGGCGTCGCGACCCCGGTTCGGGGGACCGTCCGGGCTCGTCCTCCGGGGCCCGCGATGATGCGTCGGCGCGGCTCGTAGGCACGGGACCGCCGGGCAGGAAGCGCTACGCAGAGGCGGGGGGTTTCCGCGCGATCACCATGTCCATGGCCTTCCGGTGCGGAATGCCGCTCGCGGTCGAGACGAACTCCCCCTGTCCGGAGTCCAGGATTTCCCAGTCCCAGTAGTAGCCCAAGAGCTCCCCCGAGCGAAACGGAGACGCATGGGGATTCGTCGTCTGGGGCGGGATGTAGGGCTTCTCTACGTCCGCGTTCATGGCGTTGATGCCTCCCGGCGCAGTGTTCGCCTTGAAGTGCTCAAATCGGGCCCCTCGCATTCGTCGGGGGAGGTTGTTCAGAACGCCCGAAGAAAACACCACATCCCATCGGCGGCTGAGTTGGTAGGTCCGGATATCCCCTACCTGAAAGCGAGGTTTGGACCTCAGCCGGGACGCGCGTCGCTCCGCCTTGCGTACCCCCACGCTCGAGATATCCACGCCTAGGACCCGGAGGCCGAGCCGGGCAAAGTAGATCGAGTCTCGTCCTTCGCCGGAACCCAAGTCGATCAGCGTGCGCGGCGGGCTCGGAAGCGAGCGCACGATGCGCGCGACGTCACGTGCCAGGCCGGTCGGCTTGCTTCCCCAGTAGAAACCGGGACGGGAGTAGCGCTCATCGTAGATTGCGTCGCTCACGGGTCGCGCTCGTTCCGCTCGACGGAGTAACCCCGCCGATCTGGCGGCGGAGACCGCGGCGGGATAATAACCCGACAGCGTCGAATCTGCGTTCGGGACGTGGCACAGGGCGTGGGTCGAGTTCGCCGCCCCACTAACGGAGCGCCGCCAAGACGCGGAAGTCCCGATCCCGCCAACTCACCACCACTCGACGGAACCCCACGGACCGGAGCACCTGCTCGTGCCACTCCAGCGTCGCCGGCGTCTTCGGGCCGGTGGTTCGTCGAGGAGGCATCGGCCCCGGCAGCCGGAGCTCCCTCTCGCGCAGCGCGACGGCCAGCGCCGGGGTCGCGACCACGACGTTCCACCAGTCGGTCCAACGCCGCTTGAACTTCGTCACATTCCCCGCGGACCTCGAGCCGGCTGCCGAGGGTCGCGGAACATGCGACGGACCGGCCGGTCCTGCTCCCGGACGTCGGGTGGGCAGGAAGTCCCCGTTGAGCAGCACTCCGCCCGATCGGAGCAGGGCTCGCGCGCTACGGAATATGGCGCGGATCTCGGTTCGATAGAACCAGTGGAGGGCGAGCGAAGACACAACCGCGTCGAAGCTATTCCGTTCGAGATTCGCGGCCCACTCCTCCTTTCGAAGGTCGGCCAGCACCCACTCTACCCGAGGTCGGTACCGGCGGAGCGCGATCTGACCCACTTGCAGTAGGACGGGGTCGGTGTCCACCGCGACCACGTGGCAGTCGGGGAATCGCCGCAGCACTCGCGCGGTTACGGGGCCCGGACCACTTGCAAGGTCGACGACACGGGCCGGCGCGCCGACCGCGACGCTCATGGTCTCCAGGATGGCCTCGATCCTCCCTTTGCGTGTTCGATCGACGGTTTCGGAAAACATCGGGTCCCAGCGCGCGAAGAGATCGTCGCATCTGCGGGCATCTCTCACCCGCCCGCGGGGGATGGACCTGGTCATCCTTGCACCGGTCACCGCGACGTTCGTTCGCTCAGATGCCCAGTCGACCGGCCGCGCCGAGAACGTGGAGCGCGTCCGTAGTTACCCAGTCGTTGGCCCGGCCCGCTGCGGGCGCTCCCCAATCCACGTACTCGCCGCCGAACTCGTACGTCCGAGCGAGTCGGTAGAACCGGGCGTCGGCCGGCCATCCCCCACTCGGCAGCTCGCGTTGTTCGAGCCAGTCCAGGGCCTCGGCGCAGCGGGGATCCTCGATGCGACCGGCCTCCGCGATGGCCTTCAGGCCCCCGAGCACATCGTAGTACCAATACAGCGGGTAATGCAGTTGCAGAAACCGGGCGCGCAT
>JASHUJ010000083.1 GCA_030040035.1 Thermoplasmata archaeon | reverse complement strand
CCTCGCCCGCTGATTTAAGATGGGGTGTGCGAGCGACGGGAGTTTCCCCAAAATCCGCTCGTGGCCGCGGGTCCGGGGGGACGTGGTTCCCGTTCACACCCGCCCGCACCCCCGCACCACTGTGTTCGGCAGGAGCCGGCTGACCGCCCGCTTTCTGCCCAGATACGCACTTAGGCCGGTGTCGGCTTCCCGAAAGGCGTGAGACATGCCGTCCCGGTTCTCTTCCTAGTTTTCCTCACTCCGTGCGTGGAGTTCCTGACCGGCTCGACCTCGCTCGGAGCGGCGCTCACCGTTCCGTCGGCAGCCTTCACCTTCTTCCTGCTTACGTGGCCTAGCTACGCCCTACCGGTTCTTCTGATCCGGGAGGCCGTGGTCGCCTGGAACAAGTGGATCGCCTCGTTGCTCGCTCTGGGAGTCTCGTATGGCGCGTTGAACGAAGGGCTCCTCGCCAAGACGTATTTCGCCGTGAACCCGCTCTCGCCGGTCCTCGACGGGGGGCAGGGTCGGTGGATTGGCATCAACTGGCCCTGGGTGACCGAGATCACGCTCTTCCACATGATCGTCAGCATCTCGGTGCCCGTGATGTTGAGCTTCCTGATCTTCCCGGAGACTCGCCATGAACGATTCCTGAGCCCGCGCACGATCCGCTGGTTCGTGGGGCTCGTCCTGTTCGAAGTGCTCGGAATCCTCACGATACAATCGATCTTCAGCGCGACCTTCCGCGCGCTGCTCCCGCTCCTGCTGCTGCCGGTAGCGATCGTCGCCCTCGGAATCTATCTGGCGCGTCGTCTGCCGCCGCCCGACCCTACTCGCGTGCTTCCCCAACGGTACGGGAGGCCCTGGCGGCTCGTCCTGGCGGGCCTGGCCTTCTTCTTTGTGACCTTCATTCCCGTCCTCACCTTCTTTCCGGTTCCGTTCGTGCCGGACGGAGTCCCCGGGGCGCTGCTGTGGAGGCTCGGCCCGACCGCGGCGGTCATCGCGACGGTCTATCCGGTCGGTCTCGCGTACCTTGCCCTCCGGTTTTTCGCACGCTACTCCCTGACGGAAATTCAATGTCTCTCGCTCTTGACCGGCGCCATGGTGATGCCCCTCATCACTGCCCTTGCCGTCCACGATCTTCCCCAGGGGGATTGGTTGGCGGCAGCCGTCTACATCGCGTGCATCGTGGTGGCGGCCCGGCGCATCCGGGCTCGGGACAGGTCGGAAGCGGCCGGTCGGCCGGGACCCCTCGCCTCCGTGTGACGACGGAAAGCATCCACGGCCGTTCCGGACCCGGTTGCAAGCCCTCTTGCAACTTCGAACAAAGTACGAGGGACTAAAGCTTCGCCATTTCGCGCGAGCCTCGCGATGACTTTGCGCGCGCCTATCGACGCGAGGCCTGTTCGCGGACGCACGTGACCGAGCTCTCGGATCGACTCCGCCTACGAGAGAAGGGGTGGGACGACTTCGACAACCCCGAGGCGCACCGAGTTGCCGGGCGCAACTGCCCGGATTAAGTAGGGCAACCCAGATTCTCTCGGGGCCACTACCCGCCACCGGACTCCGAATCAAGAGGTGCAGTCTCGTCGCATGGCCGAAGAAGGCGGAAACCTTGAAGGTACCCGCGCACCTGGCTCGTCCGCCGGCCGAAAACCCTACCGCGAACTGGGGACCGCTCTTCTGGTCTGTTCCGTATCGGTTCTGATCGTGCTCAGCGTCGGGTCCGCCTCGGCCGTGAGCCCTCCTCTGCTAGCGACAACCCACGTCAAGGCGCCCTACACGGGCGTTGGTATCGGACTTAGCAGCTCCGAAAGTTATCTTTGCGAGATGGGAACGAAGGTCTTGAAATTCCCCGAGTTCAACACCACTAGCGGCAAGGCCCAGGCGGGAGGGAATGCTACCGCCAATTCGTGTCCGTATCCTCCCGGTCCGAGTCCGTTGACGGGTCAAGAGCTTGAATTGCTGGTCGGATTCCAAAGCTACAACATAAGCGGATTGAAGGGGACCGTCCACTTGCAGACACACTGGAAACTGAGCTTCAAAGGGAACCTGCGCGTTTATTCTGGGGGTAAGGGTGAGTTTGCCAGTGCCGCAGGTGATGCGTTCGTAACCGGTGATCTATTGAACGTCAGCTCGGGTGCTGGATATGGCTTCACCACCTCGGGCTTCGTCTACGCAATCAACACTACCACGGGAACGGATCTCCCGATCAAGGTGTCCAACGTCGCCATGACCCAGTATCTGAACGTGACCGTGTCGTCAAAGTACAGCTACCAGTTGCTAACGTACGTAGGGATTCTAGTAATCAGCGAAGTTTCCCTCAACGGTTCCAGCGTAGCGTACTCCGAGATCCAGATGTACGGATCGGGCGAGGGCGCGACGCTCACCTCGTATTCGTACTGAGTTCTAGGGAACCTCGGATCGGCAATCATCCCGCGGGCCGGTTGCTACCGGGAACTCGAGCGGTGGGCACATCTCCACTGCCTAATCGCCCGGTCGCGGTCCCTCGTGCTCCAGCAGGGCACGTCAACCTATTGCTCGCTACTCGGTACGGATTGGAGGCGGTCCTATGACGACGTATGCGCTCTTCGAGATAGATTGGCACGATCAGAACAAGGCGAAGGAATACCGGGAACTGTTCAGTCCGGTGCTCGAAAAGTATGGGGGCAAGACCCTCTGCGCCGGCCCGCCTCAAGTGATCGAGGGCTCGTGGAATCCGGCGAGACTGGTCATCCTCGAGTTTCCCAGTTCCGAGGCGTTCCGCACCTGGTACGCCTCGCCGGAATATGCCCCCGTGCTCCGACTGCGCACCGAAGGCGCCACCACCCGCACGGTGGTCACGGTCGAGGGCCCGACTCGCTGAGCGGATCGCGCACCACCGGCATCTTCAGCGATCACTCGGACGCCGGCGCCCGCTCATGGCGTTCCCGCGAGGAACGTTTCCCAGCTCCCTTCCACGCCCTTGAACTGGTGAGAGCCCCTCGCGTCGAACCGCACTCCGGATCCCACCGAGAGGTCCCGGACGGTGCGCGAGGTCACTACCTCACCGGACGCGGCCGAGTCGCACAAACGGGAAGCCAGATGGACGGCGATCCCGGTGACGTCGTTCTCAGTGAAGAGGCACTCCCCCGTGTGGACCCCCGCCCGAAGGGCGAGGCCGCGCTGTCTCCCCTCGTCCCGCACGGTCTGCGCGAACCGGACCGCCCGCGTCGGCCCGTCGAAGGTCGCGAGGAAGCCGTCACCGGTCGTCTTGATCAACTGGCCCCGGAACCGAACGACTTCGGTTCGCGAGGCATTGAGGAACGAGTCGAGCAGGTCCTTCCAGCCGCGATCGCCGAGCCGGGAGGCGAGCTTCGTCGAGTCCACGATGTCGGTGAACACCACGGTCTTGAGCACCCGATCCTCGTCGGGCAGGTCGCGCGGGAGGTGGGTCAGGAACGACTTCTGCGCCTGCAGGGAAGCCGCCCCCGCCTCGGGGTTCGCCCAGAAGAAGTGATCCTGCCCCGGGATGGTAACGAGTTGCGTACCGCCGACATGGGTCGCCACGTACTCGGAGTTCTCCTTGTGAACGGTCCGGTCGCCCGGACAGCTCAGGATCAGCGTCGGCACATGCACCGACGGTAGGGCTCCCCGCACGTCGATCTCGAGATTCATTCGGGCGAGGGTGGCGGCTGCCGAAGGGGAGGAACCGAAGCGGATCACCCGACCGAACCATCGTTTGAACTCGGGATCGGCGAGCCGGCTGGGAGCTTGGGTCGCGAGCAAACGGTCGATGTGCGCGGGCGTCCCCCAGTCCTCCTCCGAGAGTCGGATCGACTTCTCGACCTCCTCGCGCGTTGGGGCGAAGGGGAAATCTGGCGCCCACGCGCCGCGCACCGTCGGCTCGATCAGCATGAGCCCCAGGGTCCGATTGGGGTAGGTCGCAGCGAACAGCAACGCCATCGCGGCCGTGTCCGTGGCCCCGAAAATGACGGCCCGCTCGCTCTTGGCCGCGTCCATGACGGCTCGGACATCGTCCATCCGGTCTTCGAGGGTCGGAGTTCCGACGGTGCGATCGGAGAGGCCGACGCCTCGCTTGTCCCAGAGAATCACCCGGGCGACCGTGCCCAATTGCCGGAAGTACTCCGCGACGGATGGCTCGTCCCAGACGAGCTCGAGATGGGAGATCGCGGTCCTCCCGTAGACCAGATCGACCGGACCGGCGCCGAATACCTGGTA
>JASHUJ010000082.1 GCA_030040035.1 Thermoplasmata archaeon | reverse complement strand
ACTGCCCTGACCGAGGCGCACCGCGCGGAGCGCGACCGGCCGATGGGGATCTTCGAGATCGTGAGCACCCTGCGAGACCCGGAAGTGAACCGAGGCGTCCGCATGGTGCTCGGCTTCCTGCGCGGGATCGGGCGGAACGCGCCGACGTCCGCATGACCGAGCTTCCTCCCGACTCCACCACCTCGGTCGAGGCCGTCCGCTGGTCGGCCGCGACGCCTGGGAGACCGCTCGCGATCGCGGCCCCCGAGACGGTCGTCACCGAAGAGCCGCTCGAGATCCGCCTCGTGCACGCGGGCCGCGCAGAGACGGTGAGCGTGACGATGCGCACTCCCGACCGGGACGAAGACCTGGCCGCCGGATTCCTCTTCACCGAGGGGATCCTTTCGGAGCCTGGCCAGATCGTGCGGATCGACTCCCACCGGGCCCGCGGGGATCACATCGTCGATGTCGTGACCCGGGAGCGGGTCGAGGTCGACCCCGATCTCCGTCGGCAGTTCCTCAGGAACTCGAGCTGCGGCGTGTGCGGGCGCTCGCTCGTCAAGGGCCTCTACGCCGCGCGCGGGGGGCCCGTGCTAAGTGACCTCGCGATCCCCGCCGATCGGATCGCGCGACTTCCGGGCCGCCTCCGATCGACGCAGCGGCTGTTCGATCGGACGGGGGGGCTCCACGCGGCGGGGCTGTTCGACGCCGCGGGGGCGCTCCTCGATTCGGCCGAGGACGTGGGCCGGCACAACGCGGTCGACAAGGTCATCGGCGCCCGATTCCGCGCCGGCCGACTCCCCGACTCCCGCACGGTCCTCCAGGTCAGCGGTCGGGTCAGCTTCGAGATCGTCCAGAAGGCGGGCGCCGCGGGCATCCCGATCGTCGCGGCCGTGAGCGCGCCGTCGAGCCTGGCGATCAGCGCGGCGGATCGCTTGGGCGTCACGCTGGCCGCGTTCGTGCGCGACGATCGCCTGACGGTCTACGCGCACCCGGAACGGGTCGTGGAGGAAGAAGCTCCGAACGTGGGAGCCGGCCGGTCGCCCGAGCGCGATCGCCTCGGTTAGTCCGGACCCGTGGGTCCCGCCATCACCGCGGTCGCCGAGCGCCCGTCGATCGCCGCCCGGGCCGCGTCGCGCACGTCGTTCGCCCGGACAGCCCGAAGGATCTCGGGCCAGCGAGCCCAGTAGTCGAGCGGGAGTCCGTGGTAGGCGACGTCGACCGCGAGCTCGTGCGCCTCGGCGGTCGACTCGAGCGCGAGCGGTAGCTCGCCGATCGTGCTCTCTCGTATCGTCTCGAGTTCGGCCGCCTCGACCGGGACCCGATCGAGCCGGGCGATCTCGGTCCGGAGCATCGGGACGACCTGGCGCCATCGGTCGGCGCCGGAGCCGGCCTGGACGAACCAGTAGCCCCCGAACCGCATCGCCTCGATCCCGCTCGAGGCGTGGTAGGCCAGGCCGCGCTCCTCGCGCACCCGCTGGAAGAGACGGCTCAGGAGCGGGCGCCCGCCGAGCACCTCGTTCGCGAGATACGCCGCCGGGTACCACGGCGAACGGCGCGCGACGGAGAGGCCTCCGAGGCGGATCTCGACCTGGCTGCGCCCGGGGAGCGCGATCCGGCGTTCGCTCGGCCGGGCCGGCGCCAGCGTCGGGACGGCGAGCGGTTCGGGACGCGCGCGAGCGAAGCCGCGGAAGAGTCGACGCGCCGCGCGTTCCAGCTCCGGAAGGGCCGCCGGAAGGGTCACGACCAGCACCGCGTCCCCGCTCGAGTAGTGGGCGCGATGGAACCGCGCGAGGTCGGAGCGATCGATGCGGTCGATCGAGGATGGCGAGCCGATCCCCGAGCTCGAATACGGGTGGTGATGGGGGAAGATGGAGCGGAGGAGCTCGCGCTCGGCCCGGGGGCCCGGTTGACCGATCTCGCGGAGTTGCCGCTCGCGGAACTGGCGGCGGGCGCGGGCCAGGTCCGCGGGCGCGAACCGGGGGCGCAGGACGACGTCGGCGAGGAGGGCGAGAAGGCGCTCCCATCCATCCGCCGGTCCCCAGATCGTGACCTCCCCGGATTCGGGCGCGCAGTGGTGGGCCAGCGACGCCCCCCGACGGTCGAGCTCGCGGGCGAACGCGATACGGTCGTAGGGTCCCGCCCCGCTTCCGAGCAGCTGGTTGACGAGCCGAGCCGTGCCTTCCCGGCCCGGAGGATCGAAGCCCCAGCCGGCGGGGCCCACGTAGGTCGCGGAGAAGGTGCGCGCGCCCGCGGGCGAGGCTTGCCGGACGAGACGGAGGCCCTCCACCTCCGCGCCTTCTTCGAGGCGCAGCGGGTCGCGCGCTTTAGCCCCCACGGGACCCCCGCTCGGGCTCGTAGCGGACGACCACGCGCGCGTCCGTCCGGAACATCT
This sequence comes from Thermoplasmata archaeon, assembly GCA_030040035.1. GTDB lineage: Archaea > Thermoplasmatota > Thermoplasmata > Lutacidiplasmatales > UBA184 > Lutacidiplasma. Next base: position 693 of record JASHUJ010000082.1, on the reverse strand, counting down.
CGCGCGCGCGTTCTCGCACCTCGCGCGCGCTGACGCGGAGCACGGCTCGGTAGAGTTCGTCCTCGAAGCGCGAGGCTCCGAGCATCGAGAAGAATCCCAGTCGGAAGCTCGTGCGCGACGCTCCCTCATACGCGAGCTCGGCTCCGCGCCGGACCTTCGTGCGCGCGTCGGCGAGCTCGGTGGGCGTCGGGCCCGAGCGGGCGAGACGCTCGACGACGTGCTCAATCGTCCGCTCGATCCGATCGAGGGAGACCCCGCGAGCGGCCTGGGCCTGGATCGTGAAGAGGCCCGGGTACAGGCGGGGCCGCCACTCGCTCACCGCCCGCACCGCGAGCCCTCGATCGACCAGGGCGCGATAGAGCCGCGCACTGGGATGCTCCCGGCTTCGACCCCAGCCCCCGGCCGCCGAGAAGAGGCGCGACTCGCCGCCCAGGATCGTGTCGACCACGAGCGTCGCCGGGGTCGAAGGGTCGGCGACGCCCGGAGAGCGCCAGCCGATCTCGAGGTACGGAGTGGTCCCCGGGCCCGAGAGCTCGGACCGACGCTCGCCCCGAGGCGGCGGTTCGATCTCGCGTACGCTCGGGTCCTCGCCCGTCGCCGGCAGGCGGGAGAAGCGATCGCGAATGTTCCGGCTCGTCGCATCGAGCTCGAATCCTCCCGAGACGACGAGGACGGCGTTCCGCGTGCCGTAGA
>JASHUJ010000081.1 GCA_030040035.1 Thermoplasmata archaeon | reverse complement strand
CGACGTCCGGGAATGCTCGTCGGCCGGCTCCTGCGGAGCCCGTGGCCGCACGCGCGGCTCACCTCGATCGACGTGAGCGCGGCCCGAGCGTATCCGGGCGTGTTCGCCGTGCTCACCGGCGAGAGATATCCCACTCCGTTCGGGGTGCTCCCGATCACCCACGACGAGACTGCGATCGCCGTCGGGAAGGCCCGGTACATCGGGGACATCATCGCCGCGGTCGCGGCGCAGGACGAGCGGACCGCGGAGGCGGCGCTCGCGCTCGTCCGGGCGGAGGTCGAGCCCCTGCCCGAATACTCCGACCCGCGCATGGGCACGTCGAAGGTCGAGGCGCCGATCCACGCGCGGGGCCTGAACGGCTCGAACATCCAGAAGGAGGTCCTCCAGCACTTCGGGGACGTGGACGCGGCGTTCGCCCGGGCCGCCGTCGCGACGCGGGTCCGGGGCACGTTCGCCGGCGTCACCCATGCGTTCACCGAGCCCATGGCGACGATCGCCGAGGCGACCCCGGACGGTCGTCTCACCGTCTGGAGCGCGACCCAGGTGCCGCATTACCTGCACCGGGCGCTCTCCGAGGTGCTCGGACTCCCGCTCCATCGGATCCGCGTCATCAAGCCCGAGGTCGGCGGCGGCTTCGGGGGGAAATCGGATCCGCTGCCGCACGAGATCGTGTGCGCCGCGCTCGCGATCGAGTCCGGGCGCCCGGTGAAGATCCTGTTCGATCGGGAGGACGTCTTCTACACGAATCACGGTCGTCATCCGACGCAGAACGACGTCCGGATCGCGCTCGACCGGGACGGGAACATCCTGGCCTACGACATCGAGGCGCTCATCGACGGTGGCGCCTGGAGCTCCTTCGGCACCGTCACGACGTACTACAACGGGGTCCTCGCGATGGGGCCCTACCGGGTCCCGAACTTCCGGTACAAGGGCCGCCGGGTCTATACGACGAAGCCCCCGAGCGGCGCGATGCGGGCGCACGGCGGGACGAACATCCGCTACTCGGTCGAGGTCGCGATCGATCAGCTCGCCGAGGCGACCGGGCGCGACCCGTTCGATCTCCGGATCCAGAACGCCCTGCCTCCGGACTCGACGACCGTGAACGAGTTCCGGATCACGTCGACCTCCTTCCTGGCGTGCCTCGAGGCCGCCCGTACGGCGAGCGGCTGGGACGCGAAGTTCCGACGCCTCCCGTTCGGCCGGGGGGTCGGGCTCGGCTGCGGATTCTACATCTCGGGCTCCAACAGCCCCATCCACTTCACGCCGAAGATGCCCCAGTCGACCGTTCACCTGAAGGTCGACATGGACGGCGGGATCGCCGTCCATTCGATGCAGGCCGACATCGGCCAGGGCTCGAACACGCTCCTCGCCGCGATCGTCGCCGAAGTGCTCGGGGTCGACCTCGAGCGGGTCCACGTCCAGCGCGTCGATTCGGACGTGAGCCCGATCGACCTCGGCTCGTACTCGAGCCGCGTGACGTTCATGATGGGGAACGCCGCCCGGGCGGCGGCCGAGGAGCTCAAGGCGAAGCTCGTCGCCGCCGCCGCCTCGGTCCTCGGGCGGGCCCCCGAGGAGATCGAGGTCGGTCACGAGCGGTTCTCCGTCACCGGGCACCCCGAGCTCTCGGTCCCGTTCCTCGACGCCCTCCACCGGGCGATGGAGTCGACCGGCGCGCTGACCGCGTCGGGCTCGTACCAGACGCGCCCGGTCGGCGGGACGTTCAAGGGGGCGCGGGCCGGCACGGCGCCCGCCTACTCGTTCGCCGCGTACGTCGCGGAGGTCGACGTCGATGTCGAGACGGGCGAGTACCGCGTCCCCAAAATCTGGGCCGCGTTCGACTGCGGGCGGCCGCTGAACCGGCTCGCGGTCGAGGGCCAGATCCAGGGATCGATCCACATGGGCCTCGGCCAGGTCATGGGCGAGACGATGAGCTACCGGGGCTCGCGGCTGTTCAATCCCTCGCTCCTCGAGTACAAGATCCCGATGCCCCAGCAGATGCCCGAGATCGAGATCCTCCTGGTGGGTGCGGACGACCCCGAGGGCCCGTTCGGAGCGAAGGAGGCGGGCGAGGGGCCGCTCATCGCGACGCTGCCCGCCGTCGGCAACGCGCTGTACGACGCCATCGGGGTCCGGTTCACCGAGCTCCCGATCACCCCGGACCGCGTGGTGCGGGGACTCGAATGGCGGGCGAAGGAAGGCCGCACGTGGAAGGGGAGGTGACGGATGCACCTCGATCCGTTCGAACTCCACCAGCCCACGACCGTCGACGAGGCCGTGCGGATCGCCCGGGAGTTCTCGGGCGCCTGCGATTATCTGGCGGGGGGCACCGATCTCCTGCCGAACTACAAGATGCACATCAATCTCAAGCCCCACCTCGTGGCGCTCGATCGGGTGGAGGAGCTCGCCGGCCACTCCGCGACGCACCTCGGGGCGATGGAGCGGCTCGGCCGGCTGGAGGAGGACGCCGCGTTCGTCGCCCGCTATCCCGGGGTCGCGGACGCGCTCACGGAGATCGCGACCCCGCTCGTCCGCTCGAGCGGGACCGTCGGGGGGAACCTCCTCGTCGAGACCCGGTGCTTCTTCTTCAACCAGAGCTACTTCTGGCGGGCGAGTCTCGGCTTCTGTCTCAAGGCGGACGGGGACCGGTGCCACGTCGTCCCGCAGAAGGAGCGCTGCTACGCGACGTTCTCGGGGGACCTCGCGCCGGCCCTCCTCACGCTCGACGCGACGGTCGAGGTCGCGGGGCCGGACGGCCGGCGCGCGATCCCGCTGACTGATCTCTACGACGCCGCCGGCGACGGGATCCGCCGTCTCCGCCTGGCACCGGGCGAGCTCGTCGTCGGGGTCGATCTTCCGCCGACCGCTGCCGGGCTCAAGGGCCGCTACAAGAAGCTCCGCGTGCGGCCCTCGTTCGACTTCCCCGAGCTGGGCGTCGCGGTCGCCGGCCGGTGGGACGCGGGCTCGGTCGAGCGCCTCCGCCTCGCCGTCGGGGGCGTGGAAACGTACCCCCGGCGCTTCGACGAGCTCACGGACGGGCTCGTCGGGGGGCCGCTCACCGAGGCGAAGATCGCGCGCCTCGCCGAGGAGGTGACGCGTCGGCTCCGGCCGGTCCACAACACGTTCCTGCTCCCCGACTACCGGCGCCGGATGATCGGGGTCTACGTGCGCCGGGCGCTCGCCGAGGCGACCGAGGGGACCGCGGCATGACCCGCGCCCCGGAGTTCGCGCTGGTCCCGATCGGGCAACTCAGGGCGCACGAAGAGATCGAGGCGGCGAACGTCGGCGAGCTCGTCGACGAGCTCCGCCGGACCGGGGTCTTCCACGACCCGATCTGGGTCGCGCGCGGCTCCTTCGTCATCTTGAACGGTCACCACCGGGTCGCGGCGCTCCGGCAGATCGGCGCGCGGTACGTGCCCGCGTGGATCCTCGATTACGAGACCGACCTGGTCGCGCTCGAGCCGTGGCGTCCCGGGTTGCCGATCACGAAGGCCGAGGTCGTCCGGCGCGGGGAGCGCGGCGAGCTCTTCCCCCCGAAGACGACCCGCCACCACCTCCGCGTCGAGCTACCCCTCCATCCCACGCCGCTGGCCGACATCCTCGACGGACGCGCCGCCGCGGACTACGCGGCGCGACCCGATGCGTCGCGTCGACTGGACGCCGAGCGCTCCGGGCCGGGATAGGGGAGGGGCCACTCCCCCGCCGCGAACCGCCCGATCGCGCTCGCGAGCACCTCGACCTCCACGGGATGCAGCTTCGCCCGGAGCGACTCGGGCGTGTCACCGGCCACGACGTCGATGCGGGCCTGGGCGAGGATCGGTCCCCCGTCGACGTGCGTCGTGACGAGGTGGACGGTGGCCCCCGTCTCCCGGTCGCCGGCCGCGAGGACGGCCTCGTGGACCCGGGCGCCGTACATGCCGGGTCCTCCGTAGCGCGGCAGCAAGGCGGGATGGAGGTTGATCGCGCGGCCCGCCCAGCGCTCGACCCACGAGGGAGGGAGGATGGTGAGGAATCCCGCGAGCACCACCAGCTCGACCGCGCGGTCCGTGAGGGCGTCCGACAGGCGGGCGGCCCAGATCTCGGGCGGGATCCCGCGCGACGGGAGGAGCTCGAGGGGGAGACCTCGTCGGCGCGCCTGCTCGAGCGCCCCGGCGCCGGGCCGGTCGACGACCGCGAGGGCGATCCGGGCGGGGAGCGTTCCCGCGGCGATGCGGTCGGCGAGGGCGGCGAGCGTGGTGCCCGCGCCGGACGCCAGGATCGCGATGGCGAGCGGACCCTCGCGGCGGCCCGCACCCTCCCGAGCGGACATCAGAACAGCGTCGCCGACGTGAACCGGAACGACCGGACGGCCGCCGCGGGCGTCGTGATCGCCGAGGTCGCGCGTTCCGTGGGGAAGATCCGCGCCTCCCGACCCAGGAGCGAGATCCCCCGCAGGAGGGTCAGGAGGCTCTCCGTGAATCGGAGGTTGCGGACCGGACCCGCGATCGCTCCGTGCTCGATGCGGTACGTTCCGTCGCGGGTCATCCCGGTGATCACCCCGCGGCCCGGATCCACGACCCGGACGTAGTGGAACCGGGTGACGAGCAATCCCGTGCCGGTCGCCCGGACGAGCTCGTCCTCGGTCGCGTCGCCCGGTGCCAGGATCATCCGGGTCGGCATCGGTCCCCACTCGCCCCACGGCGACTCGGGCGGCAGCGCGTGCCCGGTCCGGCGGCGGCCGAGCCGGCCGGCGGTCACGAGATCGGTCGCGGCCTCCCCGGCGATCCCGTGGTCGATGAGTCGGGTCCGCCGGGTGGGTGTCCCCTCGCAGTCGTACGCGAACGGGACGGTGTTCCGCGATCGCGGATCGTCGGCCAGGTCCACGATCTCGGGCGCGATCCGCCGTCCCCGCAGGCGGCGGAGGCAGCTCCAACCTTCGAGCTCACCGGATCCGCCGAAGCCGAGGTGGGCGAGGTACTCGAGCGCGGTGGCCATCGCCGGCCCGCGCAGGACCACTCGGTACGCGCCGGGGTCGACGGGCGCGGGCGGCGACGGGGCGACGCGCTCGGCGGCCTCCGTCCCGAGGCGCTCCGCCTCGAGGCGTCGGTGATCCCAGTGACCTCCCTCGGACCAGCCCGAGACCGGCGGGTCACGATCCGGCCGGTCCACGAGCACGCTCGCTTGCGCGGTGGAGAACCGGTCCGTCCGATCGAGCCCCGCGGAGTTCGCGACGCGCCGACGCTCGGCGCCGACGATCACCACGCCGGCGATCCGTCCTTCGGGGGCGCGGGCCCGCGCGGCCTCGAGGATCGAGCGCGCGATCCGGGTCGCGCGCTCGGGGGAGAGCGCGGCGGTGGATTCGGAGAACGCCGGTAGCCGACCGGCGGCACGCCGGTCGGACGGAAAACCGGGAAATGTCTTCTCGACCGGCGCGACGTGCGCGAGCGAACGGGCCGCGTCGCGGACGGCCGCCAAGCCGACCGCGGACAGATCGGACGACGTGGCGGTCCCGAGTCGTCCATCTTCCGCGACGCGGAAGGAGACGTGCGTGGACCGCTCGAGGTGGGGCTGATGGATCCGGCCGTTCGCGAACCGGATCGTCGTCCACGTCCGGTGGGTCACCCGGACGTCCGCGGACGCGCCGTCGGGGAGCCCGGCGAGCGCCAATGCGATTGGATCGCGGGAGCGGCTTCGACGGGTCGCCATCGTCACCCCCCTCCGCGGACGGCCACGTTGCGGAAGCGCGCGATCGGAGCCCCGTGGCTCACCCGCGCGATCTGTCCGGGTTGACCCTTGCCGCAGTTCGGAACACCCCATAGATGCCAGGTGGCCTGATCCCCGACGCCGTCCATCGAGCTCCAGAACTCGGGGCCCATCCCGGAGTAGATCGGGTTCCGAACGAGTTCGCCCAGCTCGCCGTGGACGATCCGTCGACCGATCTCGGTCCCGAACTGGAAGTTCAGGCGGCGATCATCGATCGACCACGATCGGTTCGTCTCGACGTAGATCCCCTCGGGAATCTCCTCAAGGAGCTCTTCGCGGGAGAGATCGCCCGGGAGCAGGTCGATGTTGGTCATTCGGACGAGCGGCGACCGGTCCGCACCTTCCGCGCGGGCGGTCCCGCCGGAGCGCGCGAGCCCGAGCTCGGCGGCCGACTCGCGCGAAGACAGGACCCCGACGAGCGTACCGCGCTCCACGATCGACGTCCGCTGCCCGGGCGTCCCCTCATCGTCCCACCCGAACGTACCGAGGCCCCCGGGTTCGGTCGCGTCGGCGACGACGTTCATCGCGTCGCTCCCGTAACGAAGGCGTCCGAGCTCTCCGATCGGCACCCAACTCGTGCCCGCGTAGCCCGCTTCGCTGCCGTAGATGCGGTCCAGCTCCACCGCGTGACCGACGCTCTCGTGGACTTGCAGGGCCAGCTGGTCGGAGCCGAGCACGAGCGTGGTCCGGCCGGTCGGACAGGCCGGCGCGTCGAGCAGCGCCACGGCCTCCCGGCCCACGGAGTCGGCCCGCCCGGGGAGGTCGAGCGACGCGACGAATTCGAAGCCAGCCTGGCGGTAGTCCCCTCCGAACGACGAGGGGGCGCTCCGGCGCTGCACGTTCGCCCCCCGGACCGCCGTCGCCGAAACGCCGGCGCCGACCTGGACGATGCGCGACGTGTACGACGCGCCTTCGCTGGAGGCGAACCATTTGGTCTCGCTCCAGGCCTGCAACGACGCGACCCCGCTCTTCACGTCCCGTCCCACGTGCAGGGAAGCTTCGGCGTCGGTGAGCAGCCGAACGATCTCCTCGCGCGGCACGTCGAACGGGTCCCGCTCGAGCCCCGTCGCGTAGCGGCCGCGGTCCACCCGAGCTTCGTCCGTCACCCGGAGCGGCCCGGGCACGGCCCGTCCCGCCGCGCGCGCGAGCCGCACCGCGAGCGCGGCCGACGCGCGCGCCGCGCTTGGGCTGAGCTCGGACGTGCCGGCAAACCCCCAGGCGCGGTCGGTCCGCACGCGCACGCCGAGACCACCCTCGCGCGCGTCGGTGAGCGCCTGCGCCCGTCCATTCTGAACGGCGAGGTGGAGCATCCTCAGCGGCGCCACGACCCGCGCATCCGCGTACCGGACCCCGGGGCCGTCGGCCGCCGTGAGCGCGGTCCGGACGAGATCCTCCACGCGGGAGCCCCGGCGGCCGGGAGCGCCGGTGCCGCTTAACCTCAGCGCGGAGCGGCCCGAGCGCGACGACCGGCGCTCGACTTATGCGGGCGGCCGCGTGGGTCCCACCGATGCCGGCCGAGGACGAGCGTTGGCGGGCCGTGGACGAATACCTCGAGGGCGAGTTGCTCCCGCGCGACGAGGGGCTCGAGGGCGCGGTCGCCGCGAGCGAAGCCGCCGGTCTCCCGTCGATCCAAGTGAGCCCCTTGCAGGGGAAGCTCCTCCATCTCCTGGTCGCCAGCCTCGGGGCACGGCGGGCCCTCGAGCTCGGTCTTCTGGGCGGCTACAGCACGATCTGGATCGCCCGCGCCCTCGCGCCCGGCGGGCGCGTGGTCTCGCTCGAGCTCGAACCCCGACACGCGGAGGTCGCGCGGTCGAACCTCGCGCGGGCCGGAGTGGCGGACCGCGTCGAGATCCGGGTCGGCCCGGCGCTCGACACGCTTCGGACGATGATCGCGGACGGCACCGAGCCGTTCGACTTCGCCTTCCTCGACGCGGACAAGCCGAGGACCGCGGAGTACTTCGAGGGGGCGATGCAGCTCGTACGGCCCGGGGGCGTGATCGTCGTGGACAACGTCGTGCGTCACCTCGCGGTACTGGCCGGCGACACGCCGGATCCGGGCACCGAAGGGATGCGCCGCTTCCTCGCGCGGGTCGCCGCGGAGCCCCGGGCCCGTGGCACCGTGATCCAGACGGTGGGCCGCAAAGGGTACGACGGGTTCGCGCTCCTCCGGGTCGCGGGCGAGGGACCGGCGCGCCCGCCGACGAAGGGGGCCTAGAGCATGACGCGCAGGTTGAGCTTCTCGGTGAGCTCCTTGTACCGGTTCCGGATCGTCACTTCGGTGACGCCAGCGACCTCGGCGACCTCGCGCTGGGTCCGGCGCTCGCCGCACTGCACGCTCGCGATGTAGATCGCGGCCGCCGCGACGCCCGTCGGCCCCCGGCCGCTCGTGAGCTCGCGCTCCGTGGCGTCCTTGAGGATCTCGTTGGCGCGGGTCTGGATCTCGCCCTTCAGCTTCAGCTCCGAGCAGAATCGCTGGATGTAATCCTGCGGGCGCGTCGGCATGAGCTTGAGCTGGAGTTCGCGGGTCATGAAGCGGTACGTTCGACCGATCTCCTTGCGGCCGATGTGGGACTTGGACGCGATCTCGTCGAGCGTCCGGGGCACGTTGCACTGCCGGCAGCTCCCGTAGAGCGAGGCGGCCACGACGCCCTCGATCGAGCGGCCCCGGATCAGGTTGCGGTTCACCGCCTTGCGGTAGATCATGGCCGCGGTCTCGCGGACGTTGCGCGGGAGGGCCATCCCCGACGCGATGCGGTCGAGCTCCGCGAGGGCGAACGCGAGGTTCCGCTCGGTCGCGTTCGACACGCGGATGCGCCGCTGCCACTTCCGCAACCGGTAGAGCTGGGCCCGATTGCGCGTCGGGATCGACTTGCCGTACGGATCCCGGTTCTTCCAGCCGATTTCGGTCGAGAGCCCCTTGTCGTGGATCGTGAGCGTGGTGGGCGCGCCGGTGCGGGCGCGCTTCTCGCCCTGCTCCGCATCGAACGCGCGCCAGTCCGGCCCCTGGTCGATCATCGACTCCTCGAGGACGAGGCCGCACTCGTCGCAGACGAGCTCGCCGCGCTCGTAGTCGCGGGTCAGGTGCGTCGAGCCGCAGCTCGTGCAGCGCGTCGGGACGGCGAGGTCCTCGGCCCGTCCGGGTCCCTTCTCGGGCTCGGTCGGCGGGGCTTCCTCGTTCTGCATACGCTCGGTTCCTCCTACTCCCGGACCAGCGTGCCCCCGATCACCGAGAGCCCTTCGGCCGGAGTCGGGACCCGCCGCGGCCGCACCGAGAGGTACGGCCGGGCGACCGGCCCGAACACGCGGACGATCCGCCCGCGAACGAGGCCGCGCGAGTCCCGGACCGGCGTGCCCTCCGGGGCGAAATCGGGCCCGCTCGCGCGCGCCGTGAGATTCCCCGTTGGCGTCACCGAAAGGATGGTGCCCAGCTCCCGCACTGTCGGTCGGCCGGCGGCCTTCGCCAAGGGGTATAAACGACTTGCGATACGTATATAAGCATTACGCCCGTGGTCGCGGCCGACTGCGCGGGCGATTCGTGACGGTGCCGTCCGGGTCGGATTCCGTGTCGCTCGTCGAAAGCTCCGGCGGCACGTACGGGACGTAGTACGATGGGCTGATCTCGGAGGGCGCGGGCCGCTCGTCGGTCTTCTCGTTGCCGTTCCCCACCGGAACTTCCGCTTCGGTCGGTCCGACGTTCGCGTCCTCCTCGTCGGCCTCGGGACCCTCGGGTCCCCCGGCCGAAGCGAGCGCGGGGCCCTCGCTCGCGCGCTTGCGTTCCCGCGACAGGCGATCGACCTCCGCCCAGAGCACCTCGATCTCCTCTTCGGGCGTCCCGTACGTGCGCCGTTCCTCGCTGATCGCGGCGCGGACCTGCGCCATCAGCCGGGCCGCGCCCTGGGCGTTCTGCGCCTTCGACTTGATCCGCTGGATCCGCCGCGCGAGGTTCCGCGCCTCGAGCAGGATCTCGGCCTCCTCCTCCTGCGGCGAGAGGCTGGGGATCGCGGGGGCCCGCGGGATGCGGACGACCGCCCGGCGGCATTCGACCAGCCGCTGGGCGGCGGTCGGGATGTTCTGGTCCTGGAGCGCCTGCAGGAGCCGGGAGAAGATCCGGGAGACCTCGCGGACGTCCTCCCCGCGGTCGCGCGCCTGACGGAGGGACACGCCGAGCTGCTGGGCCTCCTGCACGACGAACTTGGGGATCGCGTCGTTGAGGACCGCCAGCGCCAGCGACGCGCTCGCGGCGGCCTTCTCGAGAGAGCCCATGCTCAACGGCTCGCTCATGAGCCGCTGGCGCGGGTTGCCGACCCGTCGGTCGAGGTGGGCGACGTCGACGCCGATCGCTTCGGCGATGCCGCGCAGCTCGTCCGCGCGGCGCAGGAGCTCGCGGACCCAGGTCCAGTCGGTCCGGACCCGAGTGAGGAGCGCCTCTCCCCGCTTCAAGACGAGATTCGCGTCCCCGGCCTTGCCCGAGCGCAGCGCTTCGTCGTAGGCGGAGCGGATCTGTTCCGTCGGGAACGGAAGCCCCTCCGCTTCCAGGGCGTGGCCCTGTTCGACGAGCCCGTCGAGCCGCAGGCGACCGTCGTCCGGCGGGCGTCGTTCGGTCGGCACGCGCTAGGCCTCCGTCGCGTCGGCGGAGAGCATTCGCATGAGGCGGCTGAGCGTCAGGTCGGCCTCCTTGAGCTGACGCGCCCGCAACAGTTCCGTCGCCTCCCGGATCTGCGCGGCGGCGTCGTGGGCGGTCTCGCTCTCGGGAGGCAGGGTCCGGACCCGCCCGGCGAGCGTCCGGGCCTTCTTGAGGAGGCGTCCCAGCATCTCCTCCTCGGTCTCCGACGGGACCGGCGGCGCGGCGGGCGGGGTCGCGGGCTGCTTCTCGAGCGCGGTGAGCTCGTCGCGGAGGTCCCGCACGCTCTGTACGGCCTCGGACAGGCGGCCCTTGCGCAGGTGGCGCGCCGCCTCGAGGTGGAGGCGGCGGGCGCCGGCGCTCGCGGCGTCGTCCTCGGGATACTGATTGAGCTTCTCCTCGGCGGCGGCGAGCTCGCTCTGCAGCGACGCCGGGATCGCCTCGTGCAGGAGCATCAAGGTCTGGGCGGCCTCCTGGACGATCCCGTCGAGCGCCTCCTCCGTGACGGCCGGCTCGGCGAGCCGGCCCTGGATGCCCTCGATCTCGCTCGCGATCTCCCCGAGCGGAACGCCGAGCTCGCTCGCCTCGTTGCGGAGCCCGTCGATCTCCGAGAGGAGTCCCTGGAGCCCCTTCCAGTCCGACTCGAATTGCGTGAGCCGCTGCTCGAGCGCGAGGAGGAGGGTCGTCGCCTCCGCCCGCTCGCCCTCCGCGATGGCGTGGTTGAGTCGCGAGAAATCGCTCGCGACCGCGAACCGGACCCCGGTGCGTTCGAGGGCCGAGCGTCGCTCGCTGAGCTGCCGGAAGCGCTCCCGAAGCACCTCGTCGGTCTGGGTCTCGAGCCGCTGTTGGGCCGAGCGGAGCGTGTCGAGCGCCTCGGCGACCCGGCCCTGCGCCTCGCTGAGCGCGGCCTGGCAGAGTTCGGCGGTCACATCGGGTCCCGGACCGAGCCCCCGAACGAGCTCCATCCGCGTCCGGAGGTCCCGACTGATCGCGGCCCCGAGTTCCTCTTCGGGCGAGCGGACAGTGGGCGCCGGCGCGGCGAACTTTTCTACGGCCACGACGGGTCCGTCCGCGGTCGCACCGGCCGGCTCCGACTCCTGCACCGCCCGCAGGCCCTCGATCGCGAGCTCGGTCGGGAACCCGCAGACGGAGCAATGCACCGCCGTGGAAGCGATCGGCTGCTCGCAGATCGGACAACTCGACGGCACGGGAGCGACCTGTACACTCGACAGAGCGATGGCCCCACCCTTAAGGACTTGCCCCGGGCCGGACCCCGAGCCGCTACCCCCCGCTGAACGTCGGCACCACCACGAGGCGGACGGGCCGTTCGATCGGCAGATCGAGCGGCACCGGAGTGTCGTCCAGGAGCACCGCGCTCCCCTCGGGCGCGCACCCCGCCGTGCGCAGCACGGTGCGCACGAGCGTGCCCGGCGCCACGTGGAGCCGGCGACGCCGGACCGAAGCGCCGCGCGTGACCTCGAGCACGACCGCGACGCGCTCCGGCCGGGAGGCGCTGAGGGGGAGAGTCTCCGGCGGCCGGGTCGTGTCCCGGGCGTCCTTTGAACTCCCGCGATGCATACGCATCACCAGATCTCGAATCTGGCGCCTTGGCCGAGCTAGGCTACCTCAGCACCCGACGGACGCCAGCTGTCGCGAGGTTTATCCCTTTGCCGCCGAGGCGGCGCCGCGACCGCTACGCCGGTGACGTTCCGCGCGGCGACGGGAACGCCGCGCGCAGCCGGCCGATCGCCGCGACCTCGAACGGATCGACGCGCGCGCGCTCCGCCAGGAAGAGGCTCAGGTGGTCGCCGAGCGCGATCCCGCCGATCAACGCTTCGAGCCGGT
>JASHUJ010000080.1 GCA_030040035.1 Thermoplasmata archaeon | reverse complement strand
GCCCCGCTCGCCCCGATCGGGTGGCCGAGCGCGACCGCGCCGCCGTGGACATTGAACTGCTCCTCGGTGAACCCGAAGGTCCGCTGGACGGCGATCGACGCGGTCGCGTACGCTTCGTTGTGCTCGACCCGGTCGAAGTCGGCCGGCGTGAGGCCGGTCCGTCGCAGGTGCTCCCGCACCGTCGGGATCGGCGACTCCATCACATCCCGCGGGTGGACGCCGCTCTCACCGGTCGAGTGGATCCACGCGAGCGGGCGCGCGCCGGTACGTTCGACCTCCCCGGCGCTCGCGAGCACGAGGGCCGCCGCGCCGTCGGAGAGCTTCGAGGAATTACCGGCGGTGAGGATCCCGTTCGGGACGAAGGCACTCGGCAGGCGGGCGAGCTTCTCGAGCGTCGTGTCGGCCCGGGGCGCCTCGTCGAGCGCGAGGCCGGGCCGGGCGGGGTTCGATTCCGGCAGGATCGGCACGGTCTCCGCCGCGAAGATCCCGTCCGCGACGGCGCGCGAAGCGCGGAGGTGGCTGCGCAAGCCGAACGCGTCCGCCTCGGCGCGCGAGATCCCGAACTTGCGGGCGATCCGTTCGCCGGTGAGGCCCATCAGCTCGTGCTCGTCGTACGCGTCGATCAGCGAGTCGCGCTGCATCGCGTCGTCGAGCACGTGCGGACCCGGGGGGCTCCCCCATCGAAGACTGCCGGGCAATAGGTAGGGCGAGTTCGACATGCTCTCCATGCCGCCGACGAGGACCCGATCGAAGTCGCCGACGCGGATCGCCTGGACCCCCCAGTGGATCGCCTTCATCCCCGAGCCGCAGACCATGTTCACGGTCGCGGCGCCCACCGCGTCCGGGATCCCCGCCCCTCGAAGGACCTGCCGGGCCGGATTCTGGCCCGCGCCGGCCTGGATCGCGTGCCCGAACAGGACCTCCTGGAGGTCGCTCGGGAGTCGGCCCGCGCGCTCGATGGCCGCGCGCGCGGCGACGGCGCCGAGCTGGGTCGCGGGGATCGACTTGAGCGAGCCCCCGTAGCGCCCGATCGGCGTGCGCACCGCGGACAGGATCGCGACCGGCTCGTCCCGGGGCGCCATCGCAAACTCCCCGAGTGACGCCGCCCCGGTGGCCCGGGGTGCTCAGTCCTCTTCGACCCGCGGCGCGAGCAGGTAGCGGCCCTCGCCCCGCCCGGCGCCCATCGCGAACTCGATCTTGAGGGGATACTCGTTCCCGACGAAGAGGGTCGCGTCCTCCGACGCGATCGACTTCACCATCGCCGAGAAGAAGTCGAGCGGGTACATGCTCTTCACCGGCTCCTTGACATCGAGCCGGGTGAGGCTCTCCTTCGGGAGCCGGAGGTCGAGCCGGTCCGTGTCCCCCTCGGAATGCATCGTGAACGCTTCCGGCTCGAGCGAGAGCGTGACGTGGTCGGTGAAGCTCTCGCTTCCCCGGATCCCCTGGCGCATCTCCTCGGTCTTCACCGTCACGCTCGCGGGCGGGCTCACGTTCGGTACCTTCGGGTCCGTGATGCCGGCCGGATCGACGACGGCCATCTGGCGGGTCAGTCGCCCCACGCTCGCCACCAGCCGGTTCTTGCCGTCGAACTGGAGGTCGATCACGTCGCCCGGTTTCGAGAGCCGGAGGACCTCCTTCAGCTTCTCGACGTCGACGCCGATCTCCGTGGGCTCACCGGTGAACTCCTCGAAGATGCCCTTCTGGAGCTTCAGCACGAGCATCGCCACGTGGGACGGGTCCACCGCCTTCGCCTCGAGGCCGTCCTTCGACACGACGAACTTGACCTCGCTCACCAGGGTGGATACCACCTCGACGACCTCCCGGAGGTTCTCCATCTTGATGCGGAGTTTGAACATCGAAGCCTCGGCGCGCGACACGCCGGCCCCCTTTTAAAACTCTTGCGCGGTGCTGGCCCGAGGCGGATCGGATTGACCCCGGACGAGCCCCCGGCGCCGACGACCGAGCTCGCGTACTTGCCCGATATCGCGAGCGCGTACGTCCGCGCGTTTCGTTCGCGCATCACGGCCCGACCCCCCGGGGCCGTCGTCCTCGAGCGAACCTACTTCTATCCCGCCGGAGGCGGCCAACCGGGCGACCGCGGCACGCTCCGCCTCGCGGGCGGGGCCGAGGTCCGGGTCGTCGACGTAGCGAAGTCCGGGCCCGTCGTCCTCCACCGGATCAAGACGGCCTCCTCCGGACCGCGCCTCGACCTCGGGGTCGAAGTCGAGGGAACGATCGACTGGCCCCGCCGCCATCAGCACATGCGGCTCCATACGGCCCAGCATCTCCTGAGCGCCCATATCTTCGCGACGTCGCACCTGAGGACCCGGTCGGCGCGGCTGGGAGGCGACCGGGCGACGATCGATCTCGAGGGGCCGCTTCCCGACGCGGACTGGGCCGGACTGGCCCGTGCGTTCGAAGAAGCCGTCGAGCGCCCCCGGGCGGTATCGATCCGATTCGTCCCCCGGGCGGAATGGGACCGGAACCCGGCGTCGGTGCGCTCGGGTCTGGTGCCCCTCCCGCCACAGGTCGACCCCGTGCGGGTCGTCGAGATCGCGGGCGCGGACGTGTGCCCGTGCGGGGGAACCCATCTCGGCACCACCGCCGAGATCGGAGCGGTCGAGGTCGAGCCCCTCGCCGGGCTCCCCGATGGTGCGAGCCAGGTCGCGTTCAGATTGCGGGATGGCTCTGCGCCCAGTCCGAGCGCGTGACGCCGTACAGGTTGACGTCGTGCCACCGGCCGTGGTGGTAGAGGGCGGACCGGAGCGTGCCCTCGACGCGGAACCCGAGCCCGGCCACCAACCGGTTCGATGGAGTGTTCTCGACGTCGACCGAGGCTCCGACGCGCTCGATCGCCCGGGTCGCGAAGAGATGGCCGACCAAGAGGCCGACGGCTTCGCGGCCGTACCCCTTGCCCCGGACCGCCCGGTTCCCGAGGAGATACCAGACGTCGAGGTACTCGAGCACCGGGTGCGCGATGTAGTGACCGACCACGCCCACGAGCGCCCCGGTGGAGCGCTCCTCGATCGCGAAGCGGGGCGCCAGGGACGTGGGGTCGTCGCCGGCCCCCTCGACCGATCGAACGAAGTCGTCGAACGAGTCGGGCGCGAACCGGTCGTACGGGGCGACCAGTTCCGGGTCTTCGTACCACGCGTGGACGGCGGGGTAGTCCTTCGGGGCGAGCGGTCGCAACCGGACCGCAGCGCCCTCGATCTCGGTCATCCGAGGTTCACGGGGCCCGCGACGGGCGCCGGAAGCCGGCGCCGCCGGTCCCCCCCTCGGCCGAGAACGCGTCGGAGCCGTTGGGGCCCGGATCCCCCGTGCGTCCCCCCTCCCGCTGGAACTCGAGCGCCTTCCGATGCCCGCTCGGGGTCAGGGAGTAGACGTGCTTCGGCTCGGAGTATCCGACGACGTACTGGGTCCGCAGGTAGATCATCCGGCCCATCTCGAGCGTCCGCAGGGCGAGCTTGAGCTCGCTCGGGTCCTCGTTCGCGAACTTTCGAGTGATGCCGAACTCGGTCGTCCACTGCGACGCTTCGAAGCGAATCTGCTGGCCGCGGTGCTCGAGCAGGTGCAGCAGCAGGAGCCGTTCGAGTCGCTCCGTCTCGTCCCGCGGCGGGGCCGCACCGGGGTCGCGATCAGGAGATCGTGGTGATCTCGTAGTTGACATCCAAGCCCTTGAGCTTCTCGTGCATCTCGGCCATCAGACGGAGCACGTCGTCGATCGCCGCCTTCTCTTTCCACCGATAGACGAAATCGTGCATCCCCATCGACTCTTCGAACCCGAGCGTTCGCATCGTCTCGAGCACCTTCAACGGGTTGGCCCCCTCCGAATGGAAGGTCATCCGGACATAGGTGCGCATGAAACCCCACCGGTGGTCCGGTGCGAAGAGTTTAGGCGACCCTGCATTTATATATGCTTCTCCGCGGGCTGGGGGCGGCATGCCCGAAGGGGCTTCGCAAGGACCGGTCGTCGTGACCGGCGGCGCCGGTGCGATCGGCTCCGAGCTCGTGCGGGCACTCTTGGGGCGCGGCGCGACCGTGCGCGTCATCGACAATCTCTCGTCGGGTCGGCGCGAGCATCTCCCGCGGGCTCCTCCCGATGGGCTCTCCCTCGTCGTCGCGGATCTCAACGCTCCGGCCGCCTACGCAGCGCAGCTCGAGGGCGCCCGGGAGGTCTGGCACCTCGCGGCGAACGGCGATATCCGGCGCGGCACCGCCGACAGCCGGGTCGACCTCGAGCAGGGGACGCTCGCGACATTCAACGTCCTCGAGGCGGCCCGCCGGCACGACGTCCGACGGATCTTCTTCTCCTCCTCGAGCGTCGTCTACGGCTGGCCGAAGGTGTTCCCAACGCCCGAGGACTACGGCCCGCTCGAGCCGGAATCGATGTACGCCGCCGCGAAGCTCGCGGCAGAGGGCCTCTGCTCGTCGTATGCCCATCTCTATGGGCTGACCGCGTACGTGTTCCGGTTCGCGAATATCGTCGGCCCCCGGATGAACCACGGGGTCCTTTTCGACTTTTTCGATAAGTTGAGGCGCGACCCCGCCCGCCTCGAGGTCTTGGGCGACGGTCGTCAGTCGAAGAGCTACCTTCGCACGGAGGAGTGCGTCGAGGCGATGCTCTTCGTCGGCGACCGCGCGTCCGCGCCCGTGAATCTCTACAACTTGGGCGCGCGCGACCGGACGTCCGTACGGGAGATCGCCGAGAAGGTCGTGGCCGCGCACGGAGGCCGCGCGCGAATCGAGTTCACGGGAGGCGCCCGGGGCTGGAGCGGGGACGTGCCCGAACAGCTCCTCGCGATCGACCGGGTCGCCCGGCTCGGCTGGACTCCGCGGTACACGAGCGGCGAAGCGATCGACCGGACGATCGCGGAACTCGCCGCCGAACGCGGGATCGGACGCTAACCGCCGCGCGAGACCGAGGACCCGCCGACGACCGCCCGGTAGATCTCGACGTGCCGGGCGGCGATCGTGGCCCAGTTGTACCGGGCCAGCGCTTCGGCGCGCGCCGCCTCCCCCATCCGGTGGCGCAGCTCGTCGCTCGCGAGCAGCTCGACGGCCCGTTCGCGCAGGGCATCCGCGAAGGGCCCGGGATCGTCATCGCGCAGCCGCCACCCCGTCACGCCGGGTTCGACGACCCCTTCGACGCCGGTGCCGCCGAGGACCGGCAGCCCCGCGGCGAGCGCTTCGAGCACGGTAGCGGAGAGGACTTCCACGACGCTCGGATGGAGGAGGAAATCGCTCTCGGCGAAGAGGGCCCGGAGCTCCTCCTCCGGGACTTCGCCCAGGAGACGCACGTGGGGACCCTCGCCGCGGATGCGGTCGGCGTACTCCGGCGAGACGATCGGGCCGGCGATCGCGAGCTCGGCGCCGGTCCCGCGGAGCGCGCGCGCCGCGAGCTGCCATCGCTTGAACGGCGCCACGACCCCCACCCCGAGCGCCCGACGGCCCGTGCGTCGGCTCCAGGACGGTTGGTAGGCCTGCGCGTCCACGCCGAACGGGACCACCTCGATCGGCGGGAGCGGCTCGGGGACAACGGTCCGCATGGTTTGGGCGAGCGGTTCGGTCAGGGCGATCGAGGTTCGCGAGCGCCGGACCGCGCGACGCTCAAGCCAATATCCCCAGCGGTGCGTCAGCCCGGTCCGATAGTACCAGTGGCGCGAGTGGGAGGTGTACACAAATGGCCGTTGGGCCAGGGCGAGCCGGTTCGCGACGACCGGCGTGTTCGCGTGCAGCACGTCGAAACTCTCCTGGCGGAGCCGACGCGGCAGGGAGAGCGCGAACGGGATCTCGTCCCGCGTGCGCCCGTGCCGGACCTCGTTGACGATCCCGACGTCCACCCCGGCCGACGCCAGGGCGGCGGCGAGGTCCGCGATGATCCGCTCGACGGCGCCGTATCCGGTCGGGGGGATCGGATGGACCCCTCCCCCGAGCAGGAGAACCCGCACGTCGGGCCTACCGCGCCGCCGATAAAAGTTTTTGACGGCCGAGGGCCCGTAGTTCGGCTCGGGACGGAGGGCGCATCATGACGGGCGGAACGGTCTGCGTCGAGATCGCCGTGCTCGACGACCCCCGCCTCCTGAACGCCCTCGCGTCCCTCGACCGGCAAACCCGCAAGCCCGACCGGGTGATGATCGCCGGCTCGCCCGCGAGCCCGCCCGACCTTTTCACCGAGGCCGAGCGGCGGTTCCCCGGCCTGCCGATCCGCGTCGTACGCTACCCCGGTCGGGCGGTCGACGCGCGCGAGGGGTCGCTCTCCGTCATCGACGAAGAGTTCACCGCCTACCTCGATTCGGACGAGATCGCCCCACCCGACTGGCTCGCCCGGCTCACCGCGCCCCTCGCCGCGGGTCGCGCCGATTTTACGGGCGGACCCACCCGCCCCACCCGGCCGCCCCAGGGCTCGATCGAGCAGTACGTCGACCTCCTTGAGCGATCGATCTACGAGGACCTCGTGGGTCGGAGCGTCAGCTACCTTCCGCTCCAGAACACCGGCTGGCGCACGTCGGTCCTCCGCACGCTCCACTTCGATCCGACGATCCCCGGTGCGGAGGACTACGATCTCGAGATCCGGGCGGTCCACGCCGGCCACCGCGGAGAGTACGTGCCCGACGCCTGGGTCTACCACGACAAGAGCGACGAGACCGATCTCTTCCGATGGATCAGCCGACGCTACCGCCTGTACCACGTGCCGATGGCAATGGCGCTCCTCAAGAACGGGGAGCTCGCCGGACGGCTCCAGGAGCGGCGGCGTCCGGTCCGTCACCCGCTCCGGTTCCTCGACGCCGCGATGAAACCCCCGGCGCTGCTCGACGCCGCGTTCCGGGAGCGCCGGCGCGCGTTGACCGCGTCGACGGACCAGAGCGCCCAGGGCTGACGCCGGAGCGCACGCGCCCGAGTTCGCGGCTCGGGGGCGATCGACGCGTAGCCCGCGTCCCCCGACAAACGTTATC
Source organism: Thermoplasmata archaeon (assembly GCA_030040035.1). Taxonomy (GTDB): domain Archaea; phylum Thermoplasmatota; class Thermoplasmata; order Lutacidiplasmatales; family UBA184; genus Lutacidiplasma. The sequence continues at coordinate 1,189 of JASHUJ010000080.1, read as the reverse complement.
CCGCGTTCCGGTTCGGCGGGGCCATGACTCCCGAGGCCCCCGCGACCGCGTCGCCGCACGGAGCGACCCAGGCGGGCGATCTGGTCCGGCTCGACTACGATCTGTGGTCCGAGATCGGGGGAAAGACCGAGCTCCTGGACACGACGCACGAGGAGGTCGCCCAGAACGCCAACGTGCCGCCGGTCGAGGGGCGCACGTGGGGGGCGCGACCGCACCAGATCGGCGGGGACTACTTCCCGACGGGCATCGAGAACTCGCTCGTGGGGGTCCCGGTCGGCGAGACGGTGACTCGCGAGTTCGCCCCGGCCGACGCGTTCGGCGAGCGAGATCCGAAGCTCATCGAGCTGTTCTCGATGCACGAGATCGAGCGCTTGCCCGAAATGCGCCGGGAGAACGCGCATCTCGACATCGGCACGGTCCTGACGATCGAAGGACGACGTGGCCGGGTCATGTCGATGACCGCCGCGCGCGTGCGCGTCGACTTCAATCCGCCCTTCGCCGGGCGCCGCGTGAAGGGCACGTTCACGATCACCGAGAAGATCTCGGGAGCGGTCGAGCAGGCCCGGGCGATCGTCGAATTGCAGTACGGCCGATCCGCCGAATTCCACATCGAGCACCGCGAGAAGACGCTCACGTTGAAGTTGCCCGAACGATCCAAGTTCGACATCGGGTGGATGGCGGCGAAGCCGCGCGTGATCGACCGGCTGCGCACGTACCTGCACCCCGAGACGATCCGGGTCCTGGAGGAGTACGTCACCCCGGCGGCCGAGAAGAAAGCCGACCCCGCGCCGCCGAAATCGACCCCCGACGCGGCGCCGGCCGCCGCTTCGGCCGACCCGTCGACGGCCGCCGCGCCCGCCCCGACGCCCACCGAACCTCCCGCCGCGAAACACGCGCGACGTCCTCCAACGAAATCGGACCCGAAGGACGACTGATCGTTCCCGTCCGGTCTCGTCGGCCGACGGTTCCTACGACGGCTACTTGAATCCGGGGGCGTCGGAGGGGATGTGGACGGCGCCGCGCAAACCCCGCCCGTACCGCTCCGCTTTCTGATCGCGATCTTCGCGGTCGCGATCGTGGTCGGCGGCATCGTTGCCTACCTCGGCTTCACGGGCGCGCTCGGCGGCCCGATCCCGTAGGCCCGCCCGGTCGACCGATGCGTACCTCGGTCGGATAAACCGCCCGCCGT
>JASHUJ010000079.1 GCA_030040035.1 Thermoplasmata archaeon | reverse complement strand
CCGAACTGGATCCGACCGAATCCGAGGGACTGCGGGTACTTTCGCCGGAGCGCCCGGGCGAACGCTTCCCGGTCGGCCGGGGCCCGGAACACCAGATTGAGCGCGAGCACCGGTCCGGCGAGCGCGCGGAAGTCGAGCACGGGCACGAACCAGACGGCGCGCTCGTCGATCAGACGGCTGTAGCGAGCCGTGATCGTGCGGGTCGAGACGCCCACGTGCCGCGCGATCGATGCGAGCGAATCGGTCGGGTACTGGCGAAGCACCCGGACGATCCGGAGCTCCAGCGGCGACAGGGTGCGCTCGTACGGCGGTGGGGCCCATGGGATCGCGTCGCCCACCTCGGCGATCCCCGAGAGCCCGCGCAAGAGCGCCGCCACCCGCCGCGGGTCCTCGTCGCGGGGCAGCACGAAGGTCGCGGCGAGCCAACCCCCCAGGAACTCGATCCCGCCGACCGCTCCCGGGACGAGCTCAATCCGCCCGATCACCTCATCCTTCGCGAGCGGGTCGTGGACGCGCACGTCGAACGTCGCGCCGGTCCGCTGGAAGAGGTACGGATTCGGCCAGACGTCGTACCGTCGCAGGAATCCGTACTCGGTCCACGCTCGCAGCCGCGCGGCGATGCGAGCCCGGCTGACCCCCAAGTGCCGGGCGACGCGCGACGCGTTGAGGCGCGGATCGATGCCCGCGATCGAGACTCCCGTCGAGGTGTACATCACACGGAGGATGTCGACGTCCAGATCGTAGCCGCCGGGCAACGTCGGGGCCACGGTCGCCGTCATCGTCGCCTCAGACGTACCCTTCCGACTTTTTCAAATCGACCTCCGAAATCGGAAGCTGGGACCCCTCCGCTTCGGGTTTCGCCGGCGCGCCGGCCGAGCAGTTGACGTGGCGGGCCGTGTTGTCTCGGCCGATGTCCGCCGCTCCCGAGAGCCCCAATTCGAGCTCCCCGACCACGAGTCATGCGTCGCGAGTCCTGGTCGTTCTCGCCTCGGCCGCATTGCTAGTCAGTTTCATCGAGACGATGCTGACGCCCGCCCTGCCGCGCCTCGCCTCCTTCTTCGGGAACGCCCCCTACACCACCGTCGCCTGGATCCTCTCGGCGTACCTGCTCGTGGGCGTCGCGACCATCCCGATCTTCGCGAAGTTGGGCGACATCTACGGCAAGCGACGGATCCTCACGATCGTCCTCTCGATCTACACGGCGGCGGTCGCGCTCGCCCCCGCCACCCCGCTGATCGCGACCTGGCTCGGGATCGACCGCGCCGCCGCGATCTACCTCCTCATCGGGGTCCGGGGCGTCCAGGGCGTCGGCCTCGCGATGTTCCCGCTCGCCCTCGCGATGATCGCCGACGCGGTCCCCCGCGAGCGAGTCGCGCCCGCGCAGGGCACCGTGGCCGCGATGTTCGCGGTCGGCTCCGCATTCGGCCTCGTCGGGGGCTCGTGGCTGATCCAGTCGTTCGGTTGGCAGGTCGCCTACGCGTCCGTCCTGCCGTTCGTGATCGCCCTGCCGCTGCTCACGGGGAACTGGCTGCCGGAGGGTCACCGGGGGACCGGGGGCCGGATCGACCTCGCCGGGGCCACCCTGCTTGGCGGTACTCTCGCGACCTTTCTCCTTGCGCTGACGCTCGGTCCGACCTGGGGCTGGTCCCGGTGGGTCGGCGGGCTCTCGTCCGGGGTTCCGATCGGCGTCCCCGAACTGTTCGTGCTCGCGGGCGCCTTCCTGCTCGGCTTCCTGGTCCGGAGTCGACGCACGACGGAACCCCTGATCGATCTGGGTCGGTTCCGGGAGCGGAACCTCGCCCTTGGGTATCTCGGCGCCGCGCTCGTCGGCCTCGCGATGTACGTGGCGTTCGTGGTACTCACCGTGCTCGTCGAGTTCCCGATCGTCGGGTTGGGCCTGAGCGTGCTCGACTTCGGCCTCCTGAGCATCCCGACCACGCTGGCGATGTTCATCGCCGCGCCGCTCGTCGGCCGCGGGGTCGCGCGGTTCGGCCCTCGGCCGATGACCCTGCTCGGCTCGTTCTTGATGGCGATCGGATTCCTCTTCCTGCTCGAATTCCACGCGACGTACCTCCAGCTGGTCGTGGAAGCGATCCCCACCTTCACGGGCCTGGTCACAGTCCTGGTCGCGGTCACGAACGTGATCGCGGTGTCGTCGCATCACGGAGAGCGCGGGATCCAAATGGGGCTCACCGAGATGTTCCAGGACCTCGGGGCCAGCATCGGTCCGGTCGTCGTCGCCACGCTGCTAGCGACGTTCACGCGGGTGGTGCTCCTCCCCGACCCCGCCCTACCGGGGGGGTACGCGAGCACCACGGTGCCGAGCGCCGCCGCGTTCGACTGGATCTTCGGCGTGGGGCTCGCGATCAGCGTGATCACCGGTCTGATCGGCCTCGCCTTGACGAACTACCGCGCGGCGACGGACGCGGTGCCCCGGGGGCACCCCGCCGCGACCGACTCAAACCTGGACGTGGGGCCCGGCGTCCCGGAGGCGCGGGCTTCGGTGGAGGCCACACCCGAAGTCGCCTGCCGGGAGAGCGTTCGGCCGACCGCAGTCCCGGTGGGGCCGGTCCTGGCCCCGATCGATCGAGCGGATTGACTAGGAGACCACCGACACCGTGTCCGTCCCGTAGTCGGCGACGTAGTAGTCGCCGTTGGTCGAGTCGAACGTGAGCGTGATCCCGCCATCGCCCACCTTCTCCGTGGCGAGGTGGGCGTTGGCGGACGAGAAGATGTAGACCGAGCTCGCCGTGGCGGTCGCCGCATAGCAGAGGACCCACACGTCGTTCGTCGACGGATCCTCGAACGTGAAGAGCGGGTACTTGGCCGCGGACAGGTTCTTGACCAGCGCCGGCGTCGCGGCGCTGTTGAAGACGAGCACCTTGCCCGTGATGGTTCCGAGGTAGAAGTCCCCGTTCTCGGTGTCCAGCCAGCCGAAGACCTCGGACCGGGGGATCGTGAGGGTCTCGACGACCGCGTTCGACTTACTGACCACCGTGAGGTTCGAGGTTGCCACCCCCGGTTCGTCCACGACGTAGAGGTCCTGGTTGACCGAGTCGTACGTCGGCAGGTACGGTACGTTCGGATCGGCGATCTTGGCGACGATCTTGTTGGCCGAGCTGATCGCGTCGATCTTGTCGCCCGCCAGCATCGTGACATACATGTCCTTCGTCGCCGGGCTATAGACCATCGCGATCGGCTCGGTCCCGCTCCCGAGGCTGATGGACTTCACCTTCAGCGCGCTCGAGATCGCCGAGATATTGGCGCTGAGCACGTTGACCACGTACACGTCGCCGTTCGCGGGGTCGAAGTACGGGACCCCTCCGTCCTCCCCGATCCCGAGCTCCTTGACGGAGTTCGTCGAGGCATTGATGACGGCGACGTCCCCGTCGTCGAGGATGCTGGCCGCGTGACACGTCACGTAGACGGTGCCCGACGGCGCGATCTCCGCGACGGTCGGATTCGCGACCAGGGTGATCGTCTTGAGGATCGAGTTCGAATTCGAGAGGACGGTCAATCGGGGCGTCGTCTGGCTCAGGACGTAGACGTCGCCATTGACGGAATCGTACGCGGCCTCGATCGGTCCGGCCGCCACGGTGATCGTCTTCGTGACCTTGTTGGTCGACCCGTTGATGACGGAGACGGACGAGGAATTGGAATTCACGACGTAGACGTCCCCGTTCTTCGGGTCGAACGTCGCGTCGATCGGATTGTCCCCGACCTTCACGGTCTTGACGGAGAACGAGGCGAGCGGTGCTTCGGCAACCGCCCGAGGGACGACCGACGGCAGCGGGTGCGCCACGGCGCCGCCCGATCCGAGCGCTACGATCAACACCGCCGTCACGGCGCCAGCCACCGTCCACCAGCCTCGAAGTCGGACCATCTGGTTCGCCCCCCCCGCCGAGCGAAGGGCCGGATATACTTCATCGGATAAGGCTGCGCGCCGCCCGGTCATAGGTTGCGAACGCCGACGGGCTCCACCCCTGGGTCGGCGATCGTGCGTTGTCTCCCCTTGAAAAAACGACCGGCGCTGGCTGCCGAAGTGAGCTTGGGTCACACGGAGTACAACTCCCATCAGCGCGGCCAGGCATGTTGAATAACAAGAGCTAAAGGTCGAAATGCTTCCGGTCGCCTCACCGAGGATTCCATGGCCCGAACCGTCGTGCTCGTCACGCTTGCGCTCGCCGTGACCGCGCTGATGCTCTCTTCGGTCGGCACCGGCTCGCCCCGCCCCGTCGCGGCCGGGTTGTCGACCGCGGCCGCAGGCGGCGGAGGCACGGCCGCCCCCACTTCGGGCGGCGCCCGCGAGCAGGCGATCCTGGCCGAGCTCCGCGGTTCGCACGTACCCACCTCCATGATCCACTTGCCGGATCTCTCGGCGCCCCGGCCGTACGCGGGGGAGACGGTCGGGCCCACGTACTCATCGGCGCCCGCCCCAATGGGGGTCGCGGATCTGGGGCTGCAGAACGTCTCGGGTCAACTCCGCGGCACGGTCTTGGACACGTCGAGCGTCGAGGGTCAGATCACGCTCACCAACGCGCTCTCGGTCAACGTTGACGGGGACGGCCCGAA
>JASHUJ010000078.1 GCA_030040035.1 Thermoplasmata archaeon | reverse complement strand
TGTGGCAACCTCGTCCCCGAGGATGCGAAGACCTGCCCGAAGTGCGGCGCGGAGTTCGAGTCCGACGTCGTCCGGTGCAGCCGTTGCTCGTCGACGATCCCGGCGTCGTCCAAGTTCTGCCCCGAGTGCGCCGCCCAGCTCCTCGGTAAGCCCGGGGAGGGCGCGGAGGACCCCGAGCGCCAGGCGTACGCCGATTTCACCGAGCGGTTCCGCGCCGAGGCGAAGAAGGAGCTCGGCGAGAACTACGGCGAGGGGGCGTTCTGGGATTGGTGGAAGCGCCAGCCGTCGTACACGCCGTTCAGCCAGTGGAAGATCCAGCAGGGCCAGGGGACCGCCCGCACCGGCATGACCGCGCCGCCCCCGCCGAAGGCCCCGCCGATCGGCGGGGCGGCGGCCGGCGCGCCTGCCCCGCGGCCCCGCCGGGCGGGGTCTTCGGGCCCCCGGCCGGGGCCTCGCCCTCGGCCGCGGGCGGCGCGGTCATGCCGGCTCGGGACGTGCCCGTGCCCTGCTGGAGCTTCCACTGGCTGAACGAGACGTACGTCGGCTGGCGCTTCCACCAGTCCCAGAACGCCCCCTCGCTGTAGTTGTCGCCGAGCTCGCGCTTGGCCTCCGCGCGGTAGCGTTCGGTGAAGTCCCCGTAGCCCTGGGCCTCGGGGTCGGTGCCCTGCTCGCCGGGCTTCCCCAGCAACTGGGCGGCGCACTCGGGGCAGACCTTCGAGTCCGCGGGGATCGTCGAAGCGCACCGGCTGCAGCGGATGAGGTCGTGCTCGAACTCGGCACCGCACTTCGGACAGACCGTCGCGTCCTCGGGGATCAGGTTGCCGCACTCCCCGCACTCGACGAGGCGGCCCGCCGCCTGGCGCCGGGCAAAGAGGAGGAATCCGAGCACGCCGGCCACGATCGCGGCCGCGATGACGATCCAGATCCAGAGCGGGAGGCCGAGGACCTTCTCGTCGTACCACGGCGTCACGGGGCCCGGCACCGTGTAGGTGCCGGCGATGACGTACGGGGCGGAGGTCACGCCGTAGGCCGTGGCGGTCACCGAGAGGCTGTACGATTGACCGGCCGAGAGGACGTTCTTGAGCGGGTTCCACGTCACCGTGAATTGGACGTTCGACGTCGCGGAACCGGTGCCGATCAGGATCGGGACGCCGCCGGACGTCGGGGTCGCGTAGACGTCGACCGCCGCCGCCTCCGTGCCGTTGTAGCGGACGAGACCCGAGGTCGTGTAGATCTGGCTCAGGCTGAGGGTCGTGGAGGACGGAGGGGTCGCCGAAATGACCGCGATCTCGAACTTGTAGCCGGGGAAGACCTGCGTCGGCCCGTAGACGGGCATCCCGAACCCGGTCGTTCCGGGGGCCACGCCCGTCGGGTACGGGGGAACGGACCAGTTGAACCAGTGCGTCGGGGCCGTGAATCCCGGCACGGAGATGGCGACGTGGTAGTCGCCGAGGAAGTTCCCGTCCGGCAGGGTCCCGCCGGTGAGGTTGTTGGAGGCCACGAGGATCTGGGCCTCGCCGAGGGCGTTCGACTGGCCGTAGCCCGGCGCGCCCCGCACCCCGTCGAGGTACTGCACGTAGCCCCACATCGACGGATCGGCCGTCGCGATGTCATTGAGCGCGCTGGCAGTCTGGTTGTTCGACTGCTGGGAGTTGTAGGCGTAGAACACGGAGAGCTGCGCGCCGCTCAGCCCGGTGCTGCCGCTCGTGACGTTGATCTGGGCCCACCGGTAGAGGTAGACGGCGCTCGTGTTGTCCGCGAGGAACGCCGAGGTGGAGAACGGTCCCGGGATGGAGCTCGCGACCGTGACGTTCGCGAGGTAGCCCGCCGAGCCGTTCTGGAACGTGAGCTTGTTCGAGAGCCACGGTGGATACGCCGAGTAGATGTTGCCCCCGACGCCGGTCCAGTTCACGCTGAGCGTCGAGTCCACCGCCGTCAGCGTCGAGCCGGTGCCCGCAACGTGCATGTCGTAGTCGGGACCGGTCGTGTTCACTTGGACCGTCGTGTTGAGCATCGCCACGACGGGCCCGGTGACGGTCGTGTAGGTCGCGAAGATCGCCTCGGGCGACCCGAAGCTGCCGGTCGCGTTGATGTAGCCCAGCATGGTCGACGCGCTGATCGCCGCCTCGAGCTGGGGCGTGAACGAGACCGTCGCGATGCCGTTCGTCCCGTTGTAGAAGACGTAGGTGCCGAGAACGTAGTTCGTCCCGTCGTACTCCACGCCGATGTTCGCGACCGTGTTGTTCGACTGGGTCGCGTTGCCCGGCGCATTGGTGTCGTAGAACGGCACGGCGACGTATCCGCTCTCGACCGATCCGTTCGGGTAGAGCCAGTCCTGCATCAACGCCTGCGCGCTGTTCGGGCCGGTGAGATTGAGGGTCGTGTCGCCGGCGGTGAGATCGAAGGCCGGGCCGAGGAGCGGGGCCGGTCGGGTGTACCCGCTCGACAGCAGGTTGTTCTCGTACATGTCGACGATCCCGCTGTGGAACAGGTTCAGCTGGGCCCCCGAGAGCGTGTAGACCGTCGGGCCCCAGAGCGTGTCGCCGTAGAGGCTGCCTGCCTCGAGCCCGCCGAGGCTCGGCACCGCCGGGTTCGCGGCGATCTCCGAGTCGTTGAGGGTCGCGTCGGCGTGGGTGCCGTTCACGTAGAACCACCCGGGGAACTCGAACTTCGTGTCCGTGGCGGTGAGCGTGCCGCGGACGGTCAGGTTCAGCTTCGCGTAGGGATTGAGGATCCCGACGTCGGTCGTGACGGTGACGTTGTCGAAGACCGCCGTGCCGAAGTCGCTGAAGTGGTAGATGTGGCTCAGCCGGGCCTCCGGGGCGCCGGTGACGCCGACGAACGACACGAACGAGAGCGTCACGTTCCGGACGTAGAGCGTCCCGCCGGAATCGACCGTGATGTTGCCTCCCTGGTAGTAGGAGAATCCGCCCGACGTGGGCTGGATCGTGTAGGTCGCACCGGAGCCGACCGTGAGGTCGCCGTGCGTGGGCGGCAGGGCGGCCGCGGTGACGTCCGACGAGCGGGCGGCCGGGGCGCTCGCGCTCCGGGCGCCCGGCGCCGCGGCGATCGCGTGGGGTGTGACCGCCACAAAGAGGCTCGTCGTGATCACGAGGGCCACGACGGCCGCGAGGGCCAAGGCCCGCAGCTTCGGTCCAAATGGGGTGGGTCGCGTCGTTCCCCCGACGTGGGAGGAATAACCAAACGAACGGCTCACGTCCAGAAGAAACGTCGGCTTCCTGTATTTAAGAATCACCTCGACTTTGCCGAGCTTCCCGCCGGATATGCGCCATCCCGGCGGGTCGCGCTACGGGAGGTCGAGCACGATTTTGCCGAACAGGTCCGGAGCATCGAACCGCCGGAACGCCTCGGCAGCGCGATCGAAGGGGGTGACCGAGTCGACGACCGGGCGGAGCTCGCCCCCCCGCAACCGCTCGAGGACCTCGGCGAACTCCCGGGCGCTGGCCATCGTGCTCCCCCGGATCGACGCCTGGCGCCAGAAGAGGGTGCGCACGTCCAGCTCCACGACCGGCCCGGCGGTCGCGCCGATGATCACCACGCGCCCGCCCCGAGCGAGCGCGCGGACCGATCGCGCGAGCGTCGGAGCGCCGACGGAGTCGAACACGACGTCCACGCCGCGCTTGTCGCTCCATTGCCAGAGCACCCGGTCGAGGGGGTTGGCGTCGTCGTACGTGAGCGCGTCGTCCGCGCCCAGGCTGCGGGTCCGCTCCGCCTTGTCGCGCGAGCGCGACGCGACGGCGACGCGGGCTCCCAGGGCCTTCGCGACCTGCACCGCGGCCGTCGGGACCCCTCCCCCGGCCCCCACGATCGCCACCCGGTCCCCGGGAACGACGCCGCCCACCGACTTCAACGCCCGCCACGCGGTCTGGAAGACGAGCGGCGCGGCGGCGCCCTCGGCGAACGAGAGGCGCTCGGGCAGCGAGTG
>JASHUJ010000077.1 GCA_030040035.1 Thermoplasmata archaeon | reverse complement strand
CGGGAGCCGGTCCGCTCGGCGAGCCGCCCGGTCAGTCGTCGCTCGGCTTCGGGCGGAAGGCCGGTGAATCCGACGTCGAGCGAGTTCACCTCGGTGGGGAGGGCGTCGAGCATCGCCCGGGCGAGCTCCTCGCCGCGCTCGACCGCCTCCGGACCGTCGAGGAGGTGGACGTGGCCGAACGCCGCGACCCGTTCCGTCGAGTAGAAGGCGAGGCCACCGCCCTGGGCGACCGGATAGTACCAGCCGGTCCGGCCGCCTCGACGCAGATCGTTCGCGGTCTCTTCGACCCAGTTGCCGGTCACCGTCTCGTCCCGCCGGCGGAGCTCCCGGCGCAGCGACTGGACGAGCTCGAGGAGCTCGTCGGCCGAGGCGCCGGTGGTCGGACGGGGAGGGTCCATCGGGAGCCCCGCGCCTAGGTCGCGGCGTGGCGGCGGAGGATGTCGGCGATGTCCGGGGCCACGGACGCCTTCTCCGCGGGATTGCCGAGCGTGTCGGTCGAGTAGATCTCGTCGGTGACCGCCTTGATGCGCTCGAAGGCGTCCCGCAGAAAGAGCCCGTGCGTGCAGGCGGCGCTGATCGCTCGGGCGCCCCGCGCTTTGAGCAGCTTCGCGGCCTCGACGATCGTGCCGCCGGTGGTGATGACGTCGTCGACGAGCACGACGTCCTTCCCTTCGAGCGGGATCGGCGGTTCGTCGCCGACGGAGATCTCGACGTGCTCCGCGTCGAGGCGATGTTTCTCGAGAGCGAACCAGGGCTTGTTCAGGAGCTGGGACATGCGACGGACCCGATCGATCCCCCCCCGATCGGGCGAGACCAACAGATCGACCGGCCGCTCGCGGAGTGCCCGCGCGATCGCCGGGATGCCGCTCGCCTCGAAGGCCGGCTTCGCGAAGTGGCTGAGGATCTGCGGCGAGTGCAGGTCGACCGTGATGACCGCGTCCGCGTTGAGCTCGACGAGTCGAGAGAGCGCTCGGGCGCTCACCGGCTCCCCGGGGAAGAAGAGCCGATCCTGGCGGGCATACCCGAAGTAAGGCACCACGACGAAGATGCGGCGCGCGCCGGCCTCCCGGACGGCGTCCTCGAGGAGGAGCAGTTCGAGGAAGTCCGCGTCCGTGCGGGTCGACTGGACGATGACCACATCGTCGCCCTCCATCCGTCCGCCGACCCGGAGGTACATCTCGCCGTCGGGGAAGCGCTTCAGGAACGGGATCGCGAACGGCGCGTCGCCGAGCCGACGCGAGACCCGCTCGCCGAGCGCGGTCGAGGCGGTTCCGCCGATAACATGCATCGGAGGCGCTCCCCCGGCAGGGGACCGGGCGCGCGACAAAAGCGTTGCTGACAGGTCTGTGCGAGCTGTGCCCTTCGACGGCGGGTCCGGCGTCGCTAGAGCTCGTCGTCGTCGTCGGCGGAGTGGCGCGTCCTCGCTTCCCGCTCGACGTTTGGACGCGGTCGGCCCCGGTGGGACGAGGCGTTCTTCTTCGGGGACTTCGAGCCCACGTGCTTCCCGGGCGGGCTCGCGGGCTCCGGTTCGTCCTCCTCGGAGCGGTGCCAGGGCCGGAGGGAAGCTAGCCAGCGCCGGCTCCGGGGCTCGTCCGAGGTCTCCTCGGCCGATGCGGCCACCTCCTGGGCCCGCGCCTCGTCCTCTTCCTTTCGCAGCGGGGACTCGATCCCTTCGCGACGGAACGCGTAGTGGATCCCGAACGCGAGCGCGAGGAGCCCGACGACGGTGAGCCCCAGATACTGCCATGACTGCGGCGGCACCATGCTCGCCTGCCCGTCGAGGAGGAGCTTGAACGCGCCGAACCACGGGATCATTCCGCGCGCGACCCCGACGACCCACGCCGGTTCGACCAGCGTGCTGATCACCGGAACGTTCGTGCCGCCCTGGTCGGGCTCCCCGGTGCAGGCGCCGTTCCCGCCACAGTAGTAGTTGTTGTCGCCCATCGTGAGGTAGCCGGAGTGCTGGCCCAAGGCGGGGGCGCTCAGGTCGAGGCTGACCGAGACCGACTTCCACCCAAGGCCGAACAGATCGAGCGTGCCGGTCAGGCCCGACGTGCCGCACGCACCGGGGGTGCCCGGGGTCGCGTAGACGGCGTGGGACGCGTTCCCGCAGGGAAGCCCCTGGAGATCGTTGGCGCTGTAGGAACGGCTCGAGGGATTCCAGGCGAGGAAGAGGATCGCACGGTGGATGACCGGGGTTCCGCTCCCCCCGTCCGGGTGATACAGGAGGACGTCGCCGTACTCTCCGTAGGTGGAGAAGGCGGTCTGCATCCCGACGACGTACGGGGTGATGCTCGAGTTCGAGATCTTCTGAGCCAGTACGAGGTCCCCGGTGTTGATGACGCCGAGGACGTCCGACGATCCGTGCTGCATACTGTCCGACTCGACGACGTAGACCGGGGGCCAGTTCTGCGTGTACGCGAAGAGCGCCACGATCAGGACCACGACGATCGCGAGCGCCACGAGCGGCTCGAAGTAGAGCGAGTCGCGCGCCCGCCAGTAGATGGGGCGCTTCTCGGCGACCCCGACGACCTCCTCGTCCTCCTCCTCGTCGTCTTTCGAGGCCTTCCACCGGTGGACCGGGCGGGACGAGCCGTGGGCCCCGGATTTCGAGGACCGACGCTTGGGTCGACGGGCCGGCCGCTCCTCCTCGTCCTCCGTCGCGTCGTCGTCGTCGAGGTCGTCGTCCGGGTCTCGGTGCGAGCCCCTTCCCGAGGACATCACGCCCGGTTCGCTGGTTCCGTCCTTAACCCTATCAGTCGAGGCGCATGCCGGGCCCGCGCCCGCTGGCGCGAGGAACGAAAGAAGGTTAAGTCCGGTCGGGCGCCCCAACGTTGGGGCCGGCACCGGTGGAGCGGCGACGGGCGGGGACGTTCGACATCTCCATCCCGCTCTTCCCCGGCATGCCCGCGTTCCCGGGCGACCCGCCGTTCGAGTCCGAACCCACGCACGCGATCGCCCGAGGCGCCCCGTACAACCTTTCCGCCCTGCGGTTCGGCTCGCACGTCGGGACCCACGTCGACCCGCCGCTGCACTTCCTGCCGGGCGGCGCACCGATCGATGCGATCGACCTCTCGGCCCTGAACGGCGCCTGCCGGGTCGTCGAGGTGGCTCCCTCCGCCGCGTCCGTCGGCGCCCGGGAGCTCTTGGAGGTGGCCGAGGGCACGGAACGGGTCCTCTTGCGCACCGCGAACTCGGAACGGTGGCGCTCTCGACTCGCCTACTTCCCGGATTACGTCGCCCTCGCTCTCGACGGCGCCGAAGCGCTCCTCGACCGCGGCTGCCGGCTCGTGGGGATCGACTCCTTGTCGGTCGAACGCGACCCGACCGGTCGATTCCCGGTCCACCACCGTCTCCTCGGCGCCGGGACGCTGGTCCTCGAAGGGCTCCTGCTCGCCGGGGTGCCCGCCGGCGACTACGACCTCGAGTGCCTGCCGCTCCGCCTGCAGGGGGGCGACGGAGGGCCCGCCCGGGCTCTCCTCCGGGCGCGCTAGCCGAGCGCTATGACCCTCGCTCCGCCCGGTCCCGGTCCGATCGCGCTGCCCCTCAACACGCCACCGTTCTACTTCCTCGTCGCCGTTCTCGGGACCTTCATCCTCATGTTGCTCGTCCTGCGCGCGTACTATCCGAACCGCAAGCGGGGCTTCGAGGGGTATCTCGAGGCGGCCGGGGTGAGCCTCGCCTTCCTGATCTTCGCGGTCGCGTTCGTCGTGGTGATCGCGATGCACGATCCGAAGGGGAACACGACCTCGTTCGCGTTCTACGAAACGATCCTCACCGGGTACTGGCTCGCGTTCGCCATCCCGGTCGTGACCGTGGGGAGCTCCGTGCAGGCTCGCAGCCGCGGGGCGATCCGCTGGGTGATCCCGTCGATCCTCGTCGCGATCGCGATGTTCTTCGCGATCTTTGCGTACTATTACGGGGGCCACTAGGCCGGTCGCCGCAGGTTCGGCTCAGAGGTCCCGTTCGTCGGGCGGCAAGAGGTCGGGGATCCCGTCCTCGATGGGATAGTCGACGGCGCATTGGGCGCAGCGCAGGGATCCGGTGAGGATCTCGTCGCCCTCCCGGCGTCCGACCGTCAGCGTGAGCTCGGATCGGCAGACCGGGCAGCGCAGGATCTCGAGCAGGTCGGGTTTCATCGACCCGAGGCCTCCACGATCCCGTAGCCGATCAGCCGCCAGGCGTTGAGGCGGCGCGAGATCGCGACCCGGCTCCCCGGGAAGACCGTCACCGCCCGATTGAGCGCGAGTTCGACCTCGTCCCCCCGGGCGCTCGTCACCTTCCCGCTCGCGACCGTCGTCCCCACCGTGATCGCGAGCAGCTCGCTCGTGCGGATGCGCTCGACCTTGATCTCGCGCTGGGCGCCGAGCACCCGGTCGAGGAGCGTCGCCTTGAGCCGGATCTTCTGGCTGACGGGGGGCAGCGTTCCCGCCGTGCCGATCAGACGGCCCGTGAGCCCATCGCTCTTGGCGAGCGAAGGATCGAGCGCGGTCCCGAGAGCGGCCAGTCCCCCCGGATGCAGCTCCTTCCACTCCTGGCCGCCCGAAACGATGGACGTCACCTCGGTGGTCAAGGACTCTGCCGCGGGCACCCCGTCCGCTGCGAGACCCGGGCGGATCTCGATCTCTTCGCCGAGCGCGATGCGACCTTGGAGGAGCGATCCCCCCACGACCCCGCCGCGCAGATCGTGGGGTCGGGTCCCCGGGCGGTTGACGTCGAACGAGCGGGCGACGTACATGAGCGGGGGCTTGGTGACGTCCCGGGGCGGAGTCGGGATCGTCGCCTCGATCACCCCGATCAACGCGTCGATCCCCACGCGATGGTTCGCGCTGACGGGAACGACCGGCGCGCCCGAGATCGGCGAGCCCTTCAGGAACTCCACGATCTCCCGGTAGTTCTCTTCCGCCGCCTCCGGGGTGATCAGATCGATCTTGTTCTGGACGACCACGACCTTCCGCACGCCGATGATGTCGAGCGCATAGAGGTGCTCGCGCGTCTGCGGCTGGGGAACGTGCTCGTTCGCGGCGACGAGCAGGAGCGCCCCATCCATGATCGCGGCGCCCGAGAGCATCGTCTCCATCAACGTCTCGTGGCCCGGCGCGTCGACGAACGACACCGCACGCAGGAACTTCGCCTCCCCGCCGCACGAGGGACACTTGGGTTCGGTCGAGTACCCGGAAGGCTCCGGGCAATTCGGGCACTTGTAGAACGCCGCGTCGGCGTAGCCCAGCTTGATCGAGATGCCGCGCTTGAGCTCCTCGGAGTGGCGGTCCGTCCACTCGCCGGTGAGGGCCTGCGTGAGGGTCGTCTTCCCGTGGTCGACGTGCCCCACGAGGCCGATGTTGACCTCGGGCTGACGGGGGACCTTCATGTGGCGCCGAAGAGCTCCGCGAGGGGCTTCGACCCCTT
>JASHUJ010000076.1 GCA_030040035.1 Thermoplasmata archaeon | reverse complement strand
GGGCCGATCGCCGTCCCGAACGGCGGCCCGTAGATCCAGTTGGGATTCGTCGCGAGGGTCCCGAGCGTGCCGTGGAACACCACGAGCGCGCTGACGGCCACGACGAGGTACCCGCCGAGGACGGCGGCCCCGAGCCAGAAGGTGAGGCCGAGGGGATGCCGGCCGTAGCGCGTGCGCCACCCGGGGCGGATCGCCCGGTAGGCCGGCGGAGCGGCGGACGGGGCGGGGGCCGCGCTCACCGTCCCGCCACCGGTCGGGGATCCAATCGATGCGCGATGAGATCGACCGCGAGCAACCAGACGAGCACGGCGATCGCGAGGAGGAACATCATCACCTGCCAGGACTCGAGGATCGGGCCGAGCGTGTAGCGCTCGGGGATCTGACCCGTCAGGGTGAGCAGGACCAGGTTCCCGAGCCCGTAGTCCTGGAACACCGCCTCGACGACGAACTGCGTCCCGAGGTACGCGGGGAGCGTGAGCGCGAAGACGAGCAGGAACGTCGGACGGACGCGCCGGGCCGTGTACCGCCAGAGCAGGGTCCGGTCCGAGATGCCCCGGGAGCGGGCCGCCACCACGTGCAGCTCCTCGCTCGCGTCGCGGACGATCGTGAACGAATGCCGGAGGAAGATCGAGACGTAGATGATCGCGATCACCGAGGCCTGGATCAGGGTCTTCACGAGCACGATCTGCTCGAACCCCCACGCCCCGTGGAGCACGCCGTCGATCAGCGGGAAACCGGTGGGTTGGGTGTACGCCTGCGTGAACAGCACCCAGGACGGGGGCAGGAGGTAGCCCTGGTCGAACCACCAGAACGAGTTCGGCAGGATGCCGATCGGGATGTCGTGGTACGTGTGGTAGAACCAGTAGAACAGGCCCGAGAGGAGGAGGCCCCCCCCGATGATCACCGGGAAGAACGTGCCGAAGAGCGACGTGAGCCGGACCGACGCGTCGACGGGAGCCCGTCGGGCCCAGCCGGCGAGCAGGCTCGTCGGATACGCGATCGCCGCGGCGATCCCGAGCGCGAAGATCGCGAGCTCGATGGACTGCGGGATCGCCCAGGCGTAGAGCTCGACGATCGGCACGCCCCCGTACTGGACCGACTGGCCCCAGTTCCCGCTGAAGTCGTTGACGATCAACTGCGAAAAGCCGGTCCAGAATCCGGCGAGACCCTGGTACTGGCCCAGCGAGGTCACGCTCGGGATGTAGAGCGCGAGATACAGGATCAGGAGCACGAGCAGGAGCTGGGCCGGCAGGAGCAGCGCGCGCTGCACGGCGTACCGGGCGTAGGGCGAGAGTCCGAACCGGCGGCGCCGAGGCCGCGGCCCGCTCGGGGGGCCGGTCACGCTCCCGCGAGGAGTCCACTTGCTATAGAAGTTCCCGGCGAGGAGCCGGTCGGGGTCGCGCCGAGGGACGCGGGTCGGCCGACTAGGTCGAGAGCACGGGCGCTCCGGCGGGACCCACGGGGGGCGCCGTGTTCGGCGCCGGTCCGGCCTCCGCGGTCGCGGCGACGCCCGAGGAAGGGGCCGTGTAGAGGTGGCAGGCGACCCAGTGGCCGGGCCGGATCTCGGTCAGCGGCGGATCGACCTCGGAGCAGATCGGCATCACCGCCGGGCACCGGGTGTGGAACCGGCAGCCGGAGGGCGGGGCCGAGGGGCTCGGCACGTCGCCCGAGAGGACGAGCCGGTCGCGGTGGAGGGTCGGGTCCGGGATCGGGATCGCCGAGAGGAGCGCTTGGGTGTACGGGTGGAGGGGGCGGCTGAACAGCTCGTCCGTCGGGGCTTCCTCCGTGATCCGACCGAGGTACATCACGACGACCCGGTCGCTGATCGCCCGGACGACCGAGAGGTGGTGGGAGATGAACAGGTAGGCGAGGTTGAATTCCGATTTCAGCTTCTGCAGGATCCCGAGGACCTGCGCCTGGACCGAGACGTCGAGCGCGCTCGTCGGTTCGTCGAGCACGATGAACTCGGGTCGGAGCGCGAGCGCCCGGGCGATACAGATCCGCTGGCGCTGGCCCCCCGAGAACTCGTGCGGGTAGCGCCAGACGTGCTCGGGGTTGAGGCCGACCTCGCGCAGGAGTTCGAGGACCCGCTGGTCGCGCTCGGCCTTCGTGCCGACGTGGTGGACCTCGAGCGGCTCCGCGACGATGTCCCGCACCAGTTGGCGGGGGCTGAGCGAGCTGAACGGGTCCTGGAAGACCATCTGGAACCGGGCGCGGATCCCGGCCATCTCGCGCCGGGACTTCCGGTAGATCGAGTACTGGTCGGCGAGCTTGTCGATCTCGGCGAGGGCCTGCTTCGCCCCCGCCGGCGCGGACTCGAACCCGTCGGGCCCGCTCGCGTACGGTCGCAGCTCGGCGTAGAGGTCGTTGAGGCGGGCGAAGACCTCGGGCGGCGGGCGATAGAACGAGTGACCCGACGACGGCTCGATCAACCGGAGCATCAACCGGCCGACGGTCGTCTTGCCGCAACCCGATTCCCCGACGAGGCCGACCGTCTCGCCGCGCCGGATCGTGAACGAGATCCCGTCGACCGCCTGCACGTTGCCGACGTGCTGGCTGAACAGGCCGCCGCGGATCGGGAAGTACTTGCGGAGGTAGAACGTCGTCAGCACGACGTCCGAGCCGCTCTCCTCCGCTGAGGGAATCGCGACCATGGGGCTACTCGACGACCTTCGGACCGTTATAGAGGAAGCAGGCGACGTGGTGACCGTTCCCTTCGTCCGTGAGCGTCGGTCGGGTCTCCCGGCAGACCGGCATCGCGTAGGGGCACCTCGGATGGAACCGGCAGCCCGAGGGCGGGTGGATCAGGTTCGGGACCGAGCCGTAGATGGACGTGAGCTTCTTCGTCGGCTGATCGAACCGCGGGATCGAGGCGAGCAGTCCCTGGGCGTACGGGTGGAGCGGGCGGCTGAAGACCTCCTTCACCGCGGCGGTCTCGACGATCTGGCCCGCGTACATCACCGCCACGCGGTCCGCGACCTCCGCGATCACAGCGAGGTCGTGCGTGATCAGGAGGATCGCCGTGCCGACGCGGTGCCGCAGGTCGCGCATCAGCTCGAGGATCTGCGCTTGGATCGTGACGTCGAGCGCGGTCGTCGGCTCGTCCGCGAGCAGGATGTCGGGATTGCCCACGAGGGCCATCGCGATCATCACGCGCTGGAGCATCCCGCCCGAGAGCTCGTGCGGGAACCCCTTCGCGACCTGGACCGGGTTCGCGATCCGGACCCCTTCGAGGGCCTGGACGACGCGCCAGAACGTCTCCTCACGGACCGGCTTGCTGGCCCGCCGCTTGATGCCCGGCAGGATGAACCGCATGCCTGAGATCCGGGCCCGCCGTCGCGCGGCCAGGGCCCGGCGCCGGTCGCGGGGATGGGACTCGCCGCGGCGCATCTCCTCCAGGTAGACCCCGCGGAGCTTCTGCTCCGCCTCGGCGAGGTGACGGCGGTTGCGGAGGTACGCCCGCTGGCTCGGTGCGAGACGCAGCCGGCGCAACCGATGCTCGAGATCCTGCGCGAGGCGATCCCACGTATCGGGCGTGGCGTCCTTCGCGAGGTAGTGGGCTTCGGTGCCGAACGAGGAGACGTTGGCCGCGCGGCCCACCTCCGCGGCGGCCGCGGTGATCGCGGTCGGATCCCCGTCGCGGGCGGCGGCGACGAGCTGCTCGATCGCCGGCGCCACCCCGGGCGCGTCGGGCGTCGCGGCGAGCAAGCCATCGATGAGCTCGATCGCCCGGTGCAGGAGCACGACCTCGCCGACCTGATCCGAGATCGAGAAGACCGGATTCATCGCCTGGCCCGGCTCCTGGAAGATCATCGCGATCCCCCCGCCGCGGATCGAGGCGAGCCGGTCGTGCGAGGCCTTGATCTTGCGGAAGCGCCGGCGGACCTTGACGCGGTCGGACCCCTTGATCGGCTTGAACGTCGCTTCCTCGTCGAGGCCCCAGAGCAGGTTCGCGCCGCGGAACAGGACCTTCCCGCCGACGACCCGTCCCGGCGGCTCCTGGACGAGCCGGGTGATCGAGAACGCGGTGACCGACTTGCCGCAGCCGGTCTCACCGACGAGGCCCAGGGTCTCGCCCCGGCGCAGCTTGAACGAGACGCCTTCGAGCGCCTGCACTACGCCGTCGTACGTGTAGAAGTACGTGGTCAGACCCCGCACGTCGAGCACGACGGGCGCGCGCGTCGTCGTTCCCGACGGCTCGGACGGCACTTCGATGTGGGGGCTTTCGGCCTCGGCAGACTCAGGTACGGAGACGACCGACGAGGATAGTGCCGTCGCGACCAATCTACCTCCGAAGGCGGGGATCGAGCGCGTCCCGTAGGCCGTCGGCGAGGAGGTTCACACTGATCGCGAACAGGAAGAGGGCGATCCCCGGGAAGAGGATCTGCCACCAAGGGATGACGCACGAGGAGGTCACGGTAGCGCAGTACTGGAAGAGCGAAGGGATCACTTCGGTCGCCGCGGCCGCGATGCTCCCCCACTCGGGAATGAGCTGGGAGGGGAAGATGATGAAGCCGAGATAGGCGATCGCGGCGAGGGTCAGCGGGACCGTCCCGACGTCGAGGGACATCTGGATGAACACGGGAAACACGCTGTTCGGGATCACGTGTTTGCGCAGGATCCGCGAGTTGCTCGCGCCGCTCGCCCGCGCCGCCTCGACGTACTTCTGCTCGCGGACGACCAGGGACTGGCTCCGTACGATGCGCGTGTAGGTGGGCCACCACGTCACGATGAACGCGGCCGTGACGAGCGTGACGTCGTCCGTGAACCCTCCTATACCCGCCTCGCGGCCGGCGATCACGATGACGATGATCAAGAGGATTCCGGGGATCGAGAGGAAAACGTCGGTGAGCCGCATCAGGACCTCGTCGATCAGGCCACCGAAGTAGCCCGCCATGGCGCCGAACACGAGGCCGATCAGGGCGCCCGAGAAGACGATCGCGACGGAGATCGAGATCGACCAGTCCGTGCCCTTGAGGAGCAGGTCGTACAGGTTGAAGAAGTGCCCTTGATCGACGGCCGTGCCGCCGGCGGCCGGGGAGACGAGTGACCCCATGGGCAGCGGTCCCAGCGATAACGGATGGAACGACACGGTCGGGGCGATGAAATTGTTGAAATCAGCGGGCGTCACGTAGCAGCCGGGCCCGGGCGAGCTCGTGCCCTGCGGGTACGTGCAGACCGTGGGCTGACCGGGCGCGCAGAGACCCGGCGGGGGTCCGTCGGTGGCACAGTAGTTGATCGAGGAAGTGGACGGGGCCGGGTAGACGTAGCCGTAGATGAAAATCGCCGCGAAGAACAGAAGGATCCCAAGGCCGATGACCGCGAGCGTGTTCCGTCGGAAGAAGTACCAGGTGCGCTTCATGTCGGCGAAGCGCGCGGCCCAGCGGCCCCGCTCCTGAGGGCCCGCGCTCTTCGGCGCCGCCTCCTCGGTGGGCTCCGGGGACACGGGAGTGCCAGCGAGGGGTTGACTTACGGACATGCTCGAGATTGATCACCCCAGCCGGACACGAGGATCGAGGTAGGCGTACAGGATGTCCACGATGATGTTGGCGGCGACGACGAGGTAGGTGAAGAGGATGGTGGTGCCGAAGATGAGGCCGAAGTCGAAGGTACCGCCGGACTGGACGAGCGAGAACGCGAAGATCCGGCCGACTCCGTAGAGGTTGAACACCGACTCGATGATCGGGAACCCGGAGAGGAAGAAGGCGAACGTGAGCCCCAGGACCGTGATCGTGACGTTGAGCGAGTTGCGCCCCGCGTGCTTCTTGATCACCACCGACTCGGGCAGTCCCTTCGCGCGGGCGGTGCGGACGAAATCGAGGTTCATGACCTCGAGCATGGAGTTGCGGACGAACCGCAGGAGCAGCGCGATCGTCCCGTACGCGATCACGAGCGCGGGCAGGATGATGCGGGCGAGAGTGTCGAGCGCGAGCCAACCGTTGCCGTGGATGAGGGCGTCGATCGTCGGGAATCCGGTGGGCGTCGACTGGTAGCCGTTGATGAGCCAGGTGGGGTAGCCGTAGACCGTGAGTCCGGATTTAGGCCCCCATAACCAGCACGTGCTCTCGGTGGTGGGGGAGATGGCCGGCCAGGATCCGTAGAATTCGTTGAACGCGGTCGAGTTGGGGCAGATGGGGGAGGTCGAACTTCCGCCGGCGAGCCAGAGCGCGGCGGCCATGAGGACAAGGGAGCCTAAGATGAACGCCGGCAAGGCGTAGCCCGAGAAGGAGAGAACGCGGGCGCCCTGGTCGATGGGCCGGTTACGGTTGACCGCGGAGAGGTTCCCGAGCGGGATCGAGATGATCAGGACGAAGAAGAGGGAGAGCAGCGCGAGCTCGAGCGTGTAGGGCAGGAAGGCCGCGAGCACGTTGGTGACGGGCAGGCCCTTGAGGGGCGGCAGACCGGAGTAGCCTTTGCCCACCGTGCTCGTCTGGCTGACGTAACCCCAGTGGAACGTGAAGGCGTTGTACATGTAGTAGCCCCATTGGACGGGAATCGGTTGGTTGAGTTTGAGCGCGTTGACCGCGATCTTGTACGCGGGGTTCGGGCACTGTTGCGCGGGGTTGTTGGGGCATTCGATCGTGGGCGAGCTGGGGTTGCTGCGGGGGTTGGCGGGGTAGTACGAGGCGATCCGTTCCGAGGTGGGGATCGTGGAGACCAGCACGAAGGTGATGGTCATCACTCCGATCAGGACCGGGACGAGGAGCGCGATCCGTCGGACGATATAGATCCACATCCTCATCGGACGTTACGGACCTCCCGCCGGGGGCCACCCCCCCGACCGTCTGACATGATTCGGGTATATATGGATATAAGAATTCCAAATGGCCCAGAGGGCAATCGCGGTCGGTCGCGGCCGTCGGACGGTGCCCCGGGCCGCGAGCGAACCACGACTCACTCGGGTCCGTCGAGCGGATCCTCCTCGAGCTCATTGGGCTCCTCCTCGAGGTCGCCGTAGATCTCGACCCGTCGGTGAGGACGGGGCGCGGGTTGGTACACTCCCCCCGGTAGGAACAGGCCCAGGAACACTCCGACCGCGCCGGTTCCCAGGAGGAGCACGCAGCCGATGGTGAGGAGGATCAGCTCGGGAGAGCCCAGGCCGAACGCGGTTCCCGGGTACGACTCCGAAAGCGTGGCGTTCAGGTTGACCGCGTTGGACGAACGACTGGTCGCCGTCAGGAAGTACGCGGAGCTCACGCCACCCGAGCTCTTCCAGGACCCGGAGCTGTTGGCATCCCAGACGACCAACGCCGGGCTGACCGGACAGAGCCCGGAGGAGGATGGGCATGCGGCGGCCCGGGCAAGCGCGACGTTCGACGGCCCGCTCGAGCTCCAGTCGAGCGTCAACGTTCCGTGGTCGGTGGAGACCGTCGCGAGGGTCCAGACTTGCGTCGAGTTCGGACTCATCTGCACCGCGCTGATCGATCGCGTCAGGCCGCCGGGGGGGACCCCAGAGGAGAAGACAAAGAACGTCACGACGAGACCGGCGCCGACCACAACGAACGCAAGCCCGACGACGACGAGGCCGAGGCGCACTATCGACCGAGGGTGGGGGCCGAGTAAATAGGCTTCTCCCGGCGAGGCTTGCTGCCGTTCTCGAGCCTACCGGTCGCGCCGCGCGGGGACCGTTTCGATCGGCGTCGCGTTCACAGGAGAGGCAGCGTGCCCGTGAGCGGATCCAGCTCGCCGGTGAGAGCGGGGCCGAGGCCGAGGCAGGTCACGGTCCCGGGAGCGACTTCGGTGAGGCCCGCGTCCTGGACCATCGCCGTGAGGATCCCGACGCCACGGGCGTGTCGTTCGATCTGCTGCAGGTCCGCCAGGGTGGGGGCGACGAGCGCGATCTTCTTTTGCCCCTGGGCTCGCCACGGATCGAGCTCGGGTCGGCCACGATCGATCGCTTGTTCGACCAGCAGGACCGCGGCGTGGGCGACCTGGACGGCCGCCTTCCCGGCGGTCAGTCGGATCTCCCCGCGCACGACGAGGACCATCTTGTACTCGCCGGGCGGCGCCCGGGATCGTCGGTCACTCGGCATACTCGGCCTCCCGGCGTCGGGCGATCTCGAGCGTTTCCGATCGGATCTCTTCGAGGCGCGCCGTCAGACGATCTCGTTCGGCGGGGTCGCGCACCTCCGTCCGTAGTCGGTGCCGCACCCGGCGCGCTTCGGCTTCCAGCCGGTCCAGCTCACGGGACAGATCCCACGCGCCGTCCTCAGGCGGGGGACCCTCGGGCCGGGGACCCGCCGGCGGCGTCCGCGCGAACGCGCCCCGTCCCCACGCCGCCGCGAGGCCGATCGCCGCGATCCCGGCGAGGATCGCCTCGAGGACCGGATCGCTCCAGTACGCTTGGAACCCGCCCGGGGCGGCGGCCAACAGCCCGTAGCCGACCAGGACCGTGAGTACGACGCTGAGCACGAACGAAAGGGTCCCGATCTCAACGGCCCGACGGATCCAATCCGCACCGCGAAGGCGCCACTCGGGGAAGAGCGCCTTGGTGAGCGCGTAGCCGGGAACGAAGAAGAGGAGCAGGAAGCCCGCAAGCGCCTCGGGAATGTTGGCCCCGGACATCGCACGCCGCGCGACCTACTCGGCCGGAGCCTCGCCCATGCCGAACTGCTTCTCCATCTGGCGACGCAGGCGGCGGTTGGACGCAAGGCCGTGCGCCGCCTTCTTGGTCGTCTCGTACTGCTTGAGCAGCGCGCGCACCTCCGTCGTCTTCTGCCCGCTCCCTCGAGCGACCCGGTGGATGCGTTCGGCCTTCAGGAGCTGGGGGTTGTCGAGCTCCTCGGGCGTCATCGAGTCCATGATCGCCCGGAACCGCCGGAGCCGGGCCTGGGTCTCGTCGAGGGTCTTCGGATCGACCTTCGGACCGACGAACGACGGGAACATCGAGAGGATCTTGGAGACCGGTCCCATCTGACCCAGCGAGTCGAGCTGGGTCCGCATGTCGCGCAGGGTGAAGTGGCCGCTCATGAGGTTCTTGGCGGCCTTCTCGGCTGCCTCCTTGTTCGAGAGCTCCTCGAACCGCTCGAGCAGCGTCTGGATATCGCCCATCCCGAGGAGGCGCGAGACGAAACGGGTCGGATCGAACAGCTCGAGTTCGTCCAAGTGCTCGCCCGTGCCGATGAACAGGATCGGCGCCCCGCTCGCCGCGACGGCCGAGAGGGCGCCGCCGCCTTTCGCCGAGCCATCGAGCTTCGTGAGGATGACGCCGGTGAGACCGACCGCCTTGTGGAACGCCTCGGCGCTCCGGCCCGCGGTCTGGCCCATCGCCGCGTCGAGGACGAGCAGGACCTCCTCCGGTTG